>QWQU01000041.1 GCA_003670735.1 Chloroflexota bacterium
AAGCTGTTCCACGTCGTGCAGCCGGACTTCGCCTACTTCGGCCGCAAGGACGCGCAGCAGCTCGCGGTGATCCAGGGGATGGCTCGCGATCTGCTGATGCCGATCACGGTGGTGGGCTGCCCGATTGTGCGCGAGCCGGATGGGCTCGCGTGCTCATCTCGGAACATCTACCTCAATCCGGAGCAACGGCAGCAGGCCGCGGCGCTGTCGGCGGGGCTGCTGCAGGCGGAGGCGGCGTTCCAGGACGGCGTCCGCGACCCCGAGGCGCTGCGGAACTCGGTGCTCCGTCGGATCGAGCAGGAGTCGCTGGCCGTGGTCGACTACGTATCACTCTCGGACGCCTCGACGCTGCGGGAGCTGAGCGAGCCCGTCGAGCAGCCGGCGCTGCTCTCGCTGGCGGTGGCGTTTGGCTCGACGCATCTGCTCGACAACATCACGCTCGTCCCCTGAGCGGGGTGCTCTGAGGCACCTCGGAGGCTCCGGAACGTCTGTTCCGCCTCGGGAGGCCCGCTGGTAGCATGTGGGCGTTGCAGCTCCGGAGGTTATGCCGTGTCCGGTCACTCAAAATGGTCATCGATCAAGCACAAGAAGGGCGCGCTCGACGCCAAGCGCGGGCAGCTCTTCACGAAGCTCGCGCGTGACATCACGATGGCGGCGCGTGGCCCGGCGGGCGGCGACCCTGCGATGAACGCGGGGCTGCGCCTGGTGGTGCAGAACGCCCGCGACAACAACATGCCGAACGACAATATTCAGCGCGCGATCCAGCGCGGCGTGGGTGGCGGCGATACCGATCTGCTGATGGAGATCACGTACGAGGGCTACGGTCCCGGGGGGACCGCCGTGATCATCGATACGGTCACTGACAACCGGAACCGCACTGTCGCCGATATCCGCGCTGCGTTCTCACGCGGTGGCGGCAACATGGCCGACAACGGCTCCGTTTCCTGGCTGTTCGAGACGCGCGGCGTGATCTCGATCGACGCGACTGGCAAAGACACCGACGAGGCGGAACTCGCGGCGATCGAGGCTGGTGCCTCGGACGTTTCGGTGGATGAGACCGATGTCGAAGTGCTGACTGAGCCGGGTGAGCTCGAAGCTGTGCGCACGGCGCTCACGACCGCCGGCTACAAGGTGACGCGGGCCGAGGTAGCACGCGTGCCGAAGCAGACCGTCTCGCTTGAGGAGAAGGCTGCGATTCAGACGCTCAAGCTCCTCGAGCGCCTCGACGACCTCGATGACGTCTCGAAGGTATTCACGAACGCGGACTTCCCGGAGTCAGCGTTCGAGGCGATGTAACGATGGCGCCGGCACCCGGTCAGGGGCTGGGCCGGCGCGTTCTCGGGATCGACCCGGGGCTGACTGTGATGGGCTACGGCGTGATCGATGGTGACGGGGTGAACTCGAACGCCATCACTTCCGGCACCTTTCGCTCGCACGCCAAACTGCCGCGCCCCACGCGGCTCCGTGAGATCTTCGAGGCGGTCGGCGCGCTGATCGACGAGCACCACCCGGATGACCTCGCGATCGAGCAGCACTTCGTGGCACAGAACGTGCGTAGTGCGATGGCGATCGGGGAAGCTCGAGCTGCCGCCATGCTGGCGGCAGCGACGCATGACGTGCCGGTGTACGAATACCCCGCAACGACGATCAAAGAGGCCGTGACCGGATTCGGTGGCGCACCGAAGGAACAGGTACAGCGCATGGTGATGGCGCACCTGGGACTGGCGAGCGCGCCGGAACGACTCGACGCATCGGACGCACTCGCGATCGCGCTCACACGGCTCGCGACGTTCCGCCACGAGGCGATGATCGCGAGCCGCACGTGATCGTCGCACTGCGCGGTCTGCTGACTCGCTGGGAAGAGGACCGCCTCGTCGCATGGGTGGACGTGGGCGGCGTCACATATGAGCTCTCGATGCCCGCACTGGCGAGCGACTGGATGGCCGCGCAGCGGCTCGGCGAAGAGGTGCAGGTCTATACCTTCCAGCACGCCACCGATCGCCAGCCGGTGCCGACGCTGTTTGGCTTCCCGCGGCTCGCGGAGCGCGAGTTCTTTCGCAAGTTCATTGAGGTGCCAGGTGTTGGCCCGGCGATGGCGGTGCGCGCGCTGACGCGTCCGGTGTCCGAGGTCGCGCGCTGGATCGAGGCTGAGGACACACGCTCGCTGCGGCAGTTGCCGGGCATTGGTGACCGCCTCGCGAGCACGATCATCGCGCGCCTGCACGGGAAGCTCGTGCAGGAGGCGCTGCTGCGCGACGGGGAAGCCAACGAAGGCATTGGCGCGCCGGACATCCGCACGGACGCACTCGATGCACTGCTTGCGCTGCAGTACACGCGTCGCGAGGCGGAGCAGCTGGTCAGCGATGCGATGCGCGACCGCCCGGAGCTGGCGAGCATCGAGGATGTGCTGCGGCACGTGCTCGAACGTCAGGCGCGCGGCGCGTGATGGCTCGGATCCGGGAGAGCTGGCCGACGATCGTCGGTGTTGGCCTCGGCGTGGTGACGCTGCTCGTGACTGCCGGGCTGGTTGCCGGCGAAACGTTCGTGGGGATTCCTATGCGCGGCTGGGTGCTGGCGCTGCTCATCGCATGCGTCGGGCTCGCGGGGCAGCTTGTGCTGAGCGGGAAGGTCGCGCTGCGGCGCGAGCGCCGGCTGGTCTACGCGGCTGCGGAGATGCGCGAGCTGACGGGGCGCCTCGAACGGCTCGCGACGACGGACGCGCTCACGGGTCTGCTCAATCGGCGCGTGTTCTTTGAGCAGCTTGGCATCGAGTTTCGCCGCTCGATTCGGTATCGCCACCCGCTGTCGGTGATCATGGCGGACCTCGACCACTTCAAGGATGTGAACGACCGCTTCGGGCACCCCTTTGGCGACCTCGTGCTGAGCGTGACGGCGCAGGCGCTGCGCACGAGCGTGCGCGAGTCGGACATCGTGTCTCGCTACGGCGGCGAGGAGTTCGTGCTGATGCTGCCGGAGACGGGCCGCGACGAAGCGCTGCTGGTGGCTGAGAAGCTGCGGCTGGCGATCCAGCGGCAGGAGTACACGAACGGCGTCACGGAGACGCGGATCACGATCTCATTGGGCGTCGCGACGACGCCGGACTGCGTGCCGAACGACGCGGAGGACCTTGTGCGCCTCGCGGATGACGCGCTCTATGCCGCGAAGCGAGGGGGGCGCAACCGCACCTCGTTCGCTGTCTCGACACGTGATGCGGAGCAGGCCAAGCCAGGCGAGGTCGCCTCGGAAGGCTAGTTGGCTGACTCGGGCTCCGGTGGGCTGGCGTACAATAGTTCTATGCCGATCACGATTGACCGACCCTTTGAGCTGGTGACGCCGCTACGGCCCACCGGCGACCAGCCGCAGGCGGTGGAAGCGCTTGTGGGCGGGCTGCAGCGCGGTGACCGTGCGCAGACGCTGCGTGGCGCCACGGGCTCCGGCAAGACATTCACGATGGCGAACATCATCGAGAAGCACCAGAAGCCGACGCTGGTGATCGCGCCAAACCGCACGCTGGCGGCGCAGCTGACCGCTGAGTTCCGCGACTTCTTCCCGAACAACGCGGTCGAGTACTTCGTCTCCTACTACGACTACTACCAGCCTGAGGCGTACATCCCGCGCAGCGATACCTACATCGCGAAGGACGCGGACATCAACGAAGAGATCGACAAGATGCGGCACTCGGCGACGCGGTCGCTGTTCGAGCGTCGCGACGTGCTGATCGTCGCCTCGGTGTCATGTATCTACGGTCTGGGCGAGCCGGGTGAGTACGAGAAGTTCGTCGTCGACCTCTACAAGGGGCGACGGCTGAACCGTGCCTCGCTCGTGCGGCAGCTGGTGGATATGCAGTACCAGCGGAACGACATCGCGCTGACTCGAGGCACGTTCCGGGTGCGCGGCGACTCGCTGACGATCATTCCGGTGTACGAAGAGCTCGCGGTGCGGATCGATTTCTTCGGTGACGAGGTCGAGCGGATCGTGACGATCGATCCGTTGTCCGGCGAGCTGCTGAGCGAGGTTGCGCAGCACTCGGTGTATCCGGCGAAGCACTTCGTCACCTCGAAGGGCCGTCTCGACGAGGCGATCGTTAGCATCGAGACCGAGCTGGCTGAGCGGCTCGCGGAGCTGCGCGTGAAGGGCGAGATCCTCGCCGCCGCACGGCTGGAGGAGCGCACGCGCTTCGACCTCGAGATGCTGCGCGAGGCCGGCTACTGCTCAGGCATCGAGAACTACTCGCGTCACCTCGCGGGCCGGCCTCAGGGATCGACGCCGTGGACGCTGCTCGACTATCTGCCGGACGACTGGCTGCTCTTCGTGGACGAGTCGCATATCTCGATCCCGCAGGTGCGTGGCATGTTCCACGGCGACCTGGCGCGCAAGCAGACGCTGGTCGAGTACGGGTTCCGGCTGCCGTCGGCGCTGGACAACCGCCCACTGAACATCGAAGAGTTCGAGGGCCACATCAACCAGGTGGTCTTTGTGTCCGCGACGCCGGGGCCGTACGAGCTGGAGCACTCGACCGCAGTGGTCGAGCAGGTCATTCGGCCGACGGGCATTGTCGATCCGGTGATTGATATCCGCCCAACCAAGGGGCAGATCGACGATCTGATGTCGGAGATCCATACGCGCACCGCTCGGAACGAACGGGTGCTGGTGACTACGCTCACGAAGAAGATGTCCGAGGACCTCACCGACTACTTCCTCGAGATGGGCGTGAAGGCGCGGTATCTCCACTCGGAGATCGACACGCTCGAGCGCATCGAGATCCTGCGCGACCTGCGCCAGGGGGTGCACGACGTGGTGGTTGGCATCAACCTGCTGCGCGAAGGGCTCGACCTGCCGGAGGTGTCGCTTGTCTGCATCCTCGATGCCGACAAGGAGGGGTACCTGCGGTCGGGTGGCTCGCTGATCCAGACGATCGGGCGTGCGGCTCGTCACGCGGATGGCCACGTGATCATGTACGCCGACAACATGACGGACTCGATGAAGTACGCGATCAGCGAGACGGACCGCCGGCGCGAGATCCAACTCGCGTACAACGAGGAACACGGCATCACGCCGCTGAACATTCAGAAGTCGGTGCGTGACATCACCGACCAGTTCCGCGTCGCCGAGGCGCAGCCGGCCTACACGACGGCGGCCGAGCTGCCACGCGATGAGCTGGCGCGGATGGTGCGTGAGCTTGAGACGCAGATGAAGAACGCGTCGCGCGACCTCGAGTTTGAGCGTGCGGCGCAGCTGCGTGACCAAATCATCGAGCTGCGTCGCGAGATGGTGGATAGCTCACCGGAAAGCCTCAAGGCGTTCGGTGGGGGGCAGCCTGTTGCGGCACGACCGCAGCGCGCGAACCGTCGAGGCCGGATGCGGCGTTAGGCGCATACCTCGGTGCATACAAGACGAGAGGCCCATGCGGGCCTCTCGTCATTTCATCGAACCATACCGGACCAGTCGCATCGGTCTCAGCGGGTCAGCCGGCGGCATCATTCGCCGCGCGAGGAGGGTCGGCCACTGAACCGGGGCCGACGAACAGACTCAGAAACTAGGGCTGGACGACACACTGAGCAGGGATGCGACAGGCGCTACATGACTGTGGTTCAAGGGCGGCGTCCTCCGTTTCGAGCAACCGATCTCTTCCTTGAGATCATGATCGCACCGGTGCCAAGCCCTCAACCTGCTTAATTCTGATCGTTCTCGTTGCCCAGCAAGTTTGGCAATGGCATTGCAGCCTCGGCTTCGTCGAGGGCGTCCTGCATGAGCACCTCGCGCGATCCGCCTGCGCCGTCCGGCGCGCCAACGACGCCACGCATCTCGAGTTCATCCATGATGCGAGCGGCGCGCGGGTAGCCGATGCGTAGCCGGCGCTGGAGCATCGAGGTGGAGATGCGCTGACTCTCACGTGCGAGGTCGAGCGCCTTGGTGAGCATCGGGTCGTCTTCTTCCGCGGGCTCCTCGAGCGCCTCGAGCTCGCGCTCTGCCTCACGCAGCAGGTCATCGTGCTTCGGTGGGATCAGCTCGCTGAAGCGGCCATCGCCCCAGAAGCCGACGACACCCTCGATCTCGGGGTCCGAGACGTACACACCCTGGAGACGGATTGGCTTCTGCGCGTCGGTCGGCACGTAGAGCATGTCACCCTTACCGAGCAGCTTCTCTGCGCCGCCCTGGTCGAGCACGGTGCGTGAGTCGATCTGCGACGACATCGCGAAGGCGATGCGCGTCGGGAAGTTCGCCTTGATCAGACCGGTGACAACATCGACGGACGGACGCTGGGTCGCGACCACGAGGTGAATACCGGTGGCACGAGCGAGCTGTGCGAGACGCACGAGCTGCTGCTCGACCTGGAAGGGCGCAGCCATCATGAGGTCAGCGAGCTCGTCGATGACGACGACCCAGTAGGGGAGCTTGTTGTGCTCGGTGATCTCGTTGTAGCGCTTGATGTTGCGGACGCCGACCTGGGCGAAGCGGCGATAGCGCGCTTCCATCTCGTGGATCACGGCCTGGAGGGTGCCGACGACCTTGTCCATGTCGACAACGATCTTCGAGAAGGCGAGGTGCGGGATGGACTCGAACGCGACGAGCTCGACGCGCTTCGGGTCGACGAGCACCAATCGCAGCTGGTCGGGTGAGTGATCCATCAGCAGGCACGTGATGATCGCGTTCAGGCAGACCGACTTACCGGCGCCGGTGGCACCAGCGATCAGCAGGTGAGGCATCGTTGCGAGGTCGGCCACGGTGGGCTCGCCGGTTACACCGGCGCCGAGGGCGATCGGCAGCGCGTGCGTGGTCAGCGCCTTCTGGAAGGTCTGTGACTCCATCACTGAGCGCATGGTTACGATGCTGGTCGTGCCGTTGGGTACCTCGAGGCCGACGATCGACTTGCCGGGCACTGGCGCCTCGATGCGGAGCGACGGTGAGGCGAGCGCCAGCGCGAGGTCGTTCTGGAGCTGGGTAATGCGGTTCACGCGGATGCGCGTGCGGGAGACCTCGATCTCCTTGGTGCGCTGCTCGCCGTTGGTCTCGTAAATGATCGAGCCGTCGGCGTCGCGCTCGACGACCGCCTTGGTGCGCACGTCCCAGCCGGGCTCGACGCCGAACTGGGTAATGGTCGGACCCTCGTTGATCTGGGTGACGCGCGCGTCCACGCCGAACGAGGCGAGCGTGTCGACGATCAGCTTGGCGCGGCGCTCATTGTCCGGCCCGCGGTCGGCTGCGGGTGGTGCTTGCTGCAGACCGGTGATCGGCGGGAGCTGCCAGCCGTCTGACGAGTGTCGCCACTCCTCAGCGGAGCGGTTCATGTCCATCGAGATCTGGACAGGGGGCTTCGGCTCCGGCGTGCGGCGCTTCCGCGGGGTGGGAGCATCCTCCGGGTCTTCGTCGTCGGGCATGCTCGGCGTGTCGAGTTCGTCCTCGACGGCGGGTGGTGCGGGGCGTACTCGACGCTCGCGGACAGGGGCTTCTGCGGTCGTGGAGCGTGAAGTGAGCGAGCGGAAGCCACGCTTGATGCCGTTGCCGGCCTTGCGATGCAGGCCGAGCGCGACGAGTTGTGCCCAGGCCCATGCGCCGAAGCGCTTCGAAATGCCCGGTGTCGCCTCGAGACCGCGGCGTGCGGTGCGCGGCCAGAGCAGCGCGAAGCCGAGGGGCAGCGTCAGTGCCCAGAGCACGCCGGCGACGAGGTTGCTGGTGAGTGCGCGGCCGACGTCACCACCGGCTGAATGCACGTCGAGGTGCACGGTGCCGACGGTCGTGTCCGGGTACCAGAGGCCAAGGACGCCCTCGGAGAAGGCGATCAGGAAGAGCGCGCCGATGATGTGCCGTCGCTGGGCGGTGAGCCACTCGGTCTGCCGCAGCGCGAGCATCGCTCCGAGCGCCGCAATCAGGATGGTGGACGTGAACACGTGCACGCCGAGCGCCTGCACGATGCCATCGCGCGCGCTCCGCATCACCTCGGCGAGCGGGAACAGGAAGGGGATCACCGCAGTCGCGGCAACCACCAGCACGGTGCCAATGACCTCCGGCCGCAACAGCTGGCGGCCGACGCTCATGATGTCTGGGATCTGCGCGCCCTGTGACGCGCGCACCCGGCGGGTCGTCCTCGATCGAGCCATCTCGCGCTCCTCGTCCGGTGTGCCGCCCGCCAAGGCGTACCGGTTGGGTGTGCTGGACTACACCTCCACCGTGATCGGCAGCACTAACGGCCGCCGTCTCGTCTGTGCGTGTATATAGGTGGCCACTTCATCCTTGAGCGTGTCGCGGATGCCGGCCCAGTCCACATGTTGAGTCTCGTTGCCGAGCATGTTGGTGACGCGTGTGCGAATGCCGTCAGCGATCGCCGGCTCCTCCTCGGGGCCAACGAAGCCGTGCGACATCACCTCGACGGGTCGCAGCAGCGCTCCGTTTGAGCGGTCGATGGCGACCACGACGACCACCATGCCGTCGCTGGCGAGGTGCTGGCGATCGCGCAGCACGATGTGGTCAACGTCACCGACGCCGAGTCCATCGACATACACGTACTCCGCCGAGACCTTATCGACGATGCGAGCACCGTCCTCGTCGATCTCCATCACGTCGCCGTCCACGAGCACCAACGCGGCATCCTCGGGTGTACCGAGGCTGATCGCGAGCTCGCGGTGGAGGACCAGGTGGCGGTACTCGCCGTGGATGCCGATGAAGTGCTTGGGCCGTGTGATGCGGTGCATGATCTTCAGCTCCTCGCGCGCGGCGTGCCCACGCACGTGCACGGAGTCGAGGCGGTTGTAGATCACGCGCGCGCCGATGCGGAAGAGGTTGTCGACGTTCTTGTAGACGAGCATCTCGTTCCCGGGAATCGGGTTCGAAGAGAGCACGATCGTGTCGTCGGCGTGAATAGTGATGTTCTGGTGCGTGCCGTTGGCCATGCGCGTGAGCGCTGATGTCGGCTCGCCCTGCGAGCCGGTGCACATCACGATGGTCTTTGCGGTCGGGTGATCGTTCATCTCGTTGGCGGTCATGAGGACGCCGTTGGGTACGCGCAGGTAGCCCATCTCGCGCGCCATCTGCACGTTCTGCACCATCGAGCGGCCAGTGACAAAGACACGGCGCCCGTACTTCTCGGCGGCATCGAGGACGATCTGGATGCGCGAGATCAACGACGCGAAGGTCGTGACGATCACGCGGTCCTTTGCGTTGCCAATGACGCGGTCGAGCGCGTCGGCGACGGTCTGCTCTGAGGGCGTGTAGCCCTCGATCTCCACGTAGGTGGAGTCCATTGCGAGCAGCAGCGCACCATCGCGGCCGATCTCGGCGAGACGGGTGAGGTCGGTGTGCTGCCCCATGACCGGGGTGTGGTCGATCTTGAAGTCGCCGGTGTGCACGACCGGGCCGTGCGGCGTGTGAATGATCAGACCGGCGGCGTCGGGGATCGAGTGTGACACCGAGAAGAACTCGACATCGAACGCGCCGACGTGGATCACGCTGCCGGGCTCGACGGTGTTGAGGACTGCATCGTTGTGGAGGCGGTGCTCCTTGAGCTTCACCTCGACCAGGCCGCGCGTCAGGCGCGTGCAGAAGACCGGGACGTTCACTTCCTTGAGCAGGAAGGAGAGGGCACCGATGTGGTCCTCGTGGCCGTGCGTCAGGAAGACTGCCTTCAGGCGGTCGGTGTGCTCCATGACGTAGGTGATGTCCGGGATGACGAGGTCGACTCCGAGCATCTCCTCTTCGGGGAACATCAGGCCGACGTCGACGACGATCATGTCCTCGCCGTACTCGTAGACCATCATGTTCCGGCCGATCTCACCGAGACCGCCGAGGGGGATGACGCGCAGTGGCGTGCTCATTCGCTTGCTCCGATGCCAGCTTCAGTGATGAAGGCGGGGAGCTTCGCGAAGTCAGCGTGAATCACGCTGCGCAGGTCGCCTCGATGTAGGGCGGCAGCGGGGTGGAACATCGGCACGATGATGCGACCACCCTCACGCTTCGGCTCGCCGTGGATACGGCTAATGCTCTGTCCGGGGAACCACCGCGCCATCGAGAACCGTCCCAGCGTCACGATTACTTTCGGGTTGACCTGCGCGATCTGGCGATCGAGGTACGGCGCGCAGGCCTCGATCTCCGCAGGCTCGGGATCGCGGTTGCCGGGAGGCCGGCACTTCACGACGTTGGCGATGTACACGGTGTCTCGAGAGAGACCGATGCTCGCCAGTAGCTCGTCGAGGAACTGACCGGAGGCACCTACGAAGGGGATGCCTCGCTCGTCCTCGCGGGCGCCGGGCGCCTCGCCAATCAACATAATATCAGCGGTCGATGGCCCGACGCCGGGGACGCTTTGCGTCCGAGTCTTGGCCAGGACGCAGCGCGGGCAGTCCGCGATCTCCTCGTACAGCTCGGCCCAGGCCGGGTCGACGGCAGGCGAGGCGGGCGCAGCGGGTGATCCGGTGGGCGGCATGTCGGTCATCGTAGCACCGGGGCAGGGTGAACGCCTCTAGAGGGTAGGCGCGTGATCAATTCCTGCGTACGAGCCAGGCGAGGGCGATGCCGACGAAGTAAAGGGCCACGATCGGGCCAGCAACGAGGCTCTGGGTGATGGGGTCGATGGTCGGCGTGGCGATCGCGGAGATGACGAAGGCGAGCACGATGGCGAAGCGCCACCAGCCGAGCAACTTGCGCCAGTTCACGACGCCAATCATGGCCATGCCCATGACGATCAGGGGCGTCTCGAAGACCAGTCCCATGATGCCGAGCATGCGCGTCACGAAATTGACGTAGTTGCCGATGCGGATGTTCGGCTCGGCGATGCTGCTGCCAAAGTCGAGCAGGAAGCCGAGCGACGGCGGCAGGATGAAGAAGTAGCCGAAGGCCATGCCGCCGATGAAGGCCCCGGCCGCGCCGAGCGCGATCGGGTAGACCCAGCGCTTCTCGCTGGATGTGAGCGCGGGGGCGACGAAGCGCAGCGTCTGGAAGACGATCATCGGCATGCCAGCGGCGACGCCACCCAGGAGCGCCACCTGGAAGTATGTGACGATGTTCTCCATTGGCTCGATGTACTGGGGCTTGAATCCGGGGTGCGCCACACGGGCAGGCTCGATCAGGAGATCGACGGCGCCGAAGCCGATAGTGGGTACGAAGAAGACGCCCATGCCGAGGGCGACTGCGATCGCCATCCACATCACACGGCCGCGGAGCTCCTGGAGGTGCTCAAGGATGGTCATCTCGCCGGGGGCGAGCTGCTGTCGTCGGGTCGGGGTGATGGGTGTCGGCTCGAGCGCCATCGGTTAGCGGGTCCCGTCGGCGCGCGTGTCGTCCGTGGGGTCTGAGGGCGGCGGAGGCGTCGTGCTCGCGACGTTGCGGGTCTCGGTGCCGATGGTGCGAATCTCGCTGCCAATAT
>QWQU01000042.1 GCA_003670735.1 Chloroflexota bacterium
CCTGGCCCTCGCGTGATCGCGCCACCGTCGCCGCCGGCGCATAGAGCAGCGAACCGCCGTAGATCACCGCGCACAGCAGCAGCACCGGGAACACGATCCACCGAGGTCGCAACGACACCATCCGGTCGTACGCGAGTCCGACCGCTGCCCCGCCTGCCACCGCGATCACAACCCATACCGCGTACCAGAACTTGAACACCGTGTTCATGCGATCGCCGAGTGCGTCACGCAGGAAGAACAGCTCCGTCGCGAGCACGATCGCGCACGACAGCGCGGCGAGTCCGAACACCGCGGCACGAGCCGTCTCGCGTGCCTTCATCGCCGAGGCGCATGCGGCCGCTGCGACCGCGAACCCCGCAATCAGCAGCGCCAGCGTGTACCAGCCATGGCCCCGCACCGAGAGCGCGATCGACTGGCCCGCGATCACATTCGATGCGCCCCATGTCAGCACGACCGCCGCGAGGCCTGCCGCGCCCGTGAGCAACTCGTCGCGACGCAACGTCGGTCGCAGCAGCACGATCCCGATCAGTAGCGGCAATGTCAGCGGCAGGAACACGAGTACGAATCGCGTTGGGTCGCTGCCCGCACCGTTGAAGAGGTGCAGCCCGACCGGCACCGACTGCAGCGAGGCGAGGAACGGCCACGCGATCACGCCTGCCACGATCGCGGGCAGCGCGAAGTAGCGCCCGGCCACCATCGCCCCGCCGAAGAGCGGCCACCCCGATGACGAGATCACCGCGAGCACCGCCGCGCCCCACACCGCGCCGTAGATCACCGCGTCCCACGAGTTGGTCATCGCCAGCCCGGCGAACACCGCGCCCGAGATTGCCAACGCCGCGGGATTGCGTCGCCAGACGCTCCAATTCAGCGGCGACTTACCAGAGAACGCCGGCAGCGCCGTCGCGATCGCCGTCACGCCCAGTGGCAGCGCGAGCAGATGCGCATGCGGATCACCGAGGATCACCGAGAACGCCGGGAACTCAGTGATCGTCCCCGGCAGCACGCGTGTTGCGCGCCACCACCACCAGAACTGCGTGGGTACACCCGTCTGCACAAACTGTGTGCCCGGCAGCCCATCGACCCCGAGGCTCGCCCACAGGCCGGACGCTCCGACACCGTGTGCCGAGAGCAGTTCGAAGAATCCCTCGAGTGTCGCGAGGACGAGCAGGCTCACCATCGCGACCGAGCCGGCGAGCCACGGCGACACACGCTGCCGCATCGGCGACAGCGCCACGATGTCCCCCGCGAGCCCGAAGATCGCCACACCGGCCATTGCCGCCGTCCCGGCCACACCGAGAATCATCTCGATGCCGGGCCCGATCCCGGCGATCCGCCCGACGACGTCCACCATCACGTGACCCAGGTGGTAGTACGACAGCGTCACCCCGCCGTACCAGCCATCGATCGGCGGCATCGAGCTCGCACCGCGGATCGAGGTGAGCAGCATCAGGTCCATCGGCTTCTCGGTGTCGGTCGCGTTCGGCGTCTGCATCCGCGCCACGATCGCAATCGCGAACAGCACGAGGAACAGCACCTCGCCCGCCGCGATCTGCATCACGCGCGCTCGCAGCTGCGTCACGAGTGCGGGCCGCAGCCAGACCAGTGCCCCGGTCCATGCCCACAACAGCACGACACCCATGAGCATCAACGGCAGCCCGTACGGCACCGGCGTCTCTGCCGAGGTGAGCCATGCGAACAGCGAGACGAGCAGCAGCCCGACCGGCTTGGCGTACGACACGCCGCCCGATCGCAACCCACCGAATGCCTGTAGCAACGGCAGTACCGCGCCGGCGCCGACGATCGTCAGCGCCACGTACCACAGCAGCGCGGCAGACACGGACTAGGCCTCGGCGGCCTGGGGAGTCGCGAGCAGCGCATCGACGAACGGCCCCGGCTCGAATGGCGCGAGGTCTTCCGGTCGCTCGCCAGTGCCGATGAAGCGCACCGGCAGCCCGAGCTCGCTCGCGATTGCGAACACAATCCCGCCGCGCGCCGTCCCGTCGAGCTTCGTGAGGATCACGCCGGTGACCTCGACCGCCTCGATGAAGGCACGCGCCTGTGAGAGCCCGTTCTGCCCCGTCGTTGCGTCGAGCACGAGCGCGACCTCATCAGGCCCACGCCCGAGGTGTCGCTCGATCACGCGTCGGATCTTGGTGAGCTCGTCCATCAGGTTCTGCTTGTTCTGCAGCCGGCCCGCAGTGTCGATCAGCAGCAGGTCAGCGCCGCGCGCTTTCGCCGCCTCGACGGCGTCGAACACGATCGCCGCCGGATCCGATCCCTGCTGGTGCGCGATCACGCCAAACCCGAGGCGCTCACCCCAGTGCTTGATCTGATCAATCGCGGCGGCCCGGAACGTGTCGCCCGCCGCTGCGACGACCTTGAGGCCCTCGCTCTGGTACGCGTGTGCGAGGCGTGCGAGTGCGGTCGTCTTTCCGGTGCCGTTCACGCCCACGATCAGCACGACCGCCGGCGCCTCCGGCTGCGGTTGCCCCTCGCCCCACAGCGCGCCCTTCGGCTGCGCTTCGGCGCCTTCGAGAATGGCGACGAGCTCGTCGCGCAAAATCGAGCGCACAGCCTCAGCGTCACGAGGTCGCTGCGCGCGCACGCGATCCAGCACGTCCATCGTCGTGGTCACGCCGGCGTCGGCGCCGATCAGCACTTCTTCGAGGGACTCCCAGAGCTCCTCGGTGACATCGCCGCCACCGAACAGCGATCCGATGCGGCCGAAGAACGACTTGCGGGTGCGCGTCAGCGCCTCGTTCGTCGCCTCATCCGACTTGGGGCTGCGTCCAAACAGGCGCATCGAAGGCTCCTACGTCTGCGGCACGTTCCAGGTGGGAGGGTTGCTCCCGATCCTACATACCTCTGTCGCGAGCTGCCCCCGCGCTAGGACGCTCGCGGCAGATCGGCCACCGACAGCGACAGCACCTGCGAGGTCGACTCGTCGCCCATCGAGACGCCGTAGATCGTGTCGGCCGCTTCGACTGAGCGCCGGTTGTGCGTGATCACGATGAACTGCGACCGCTCGGTCAGCTCCTTCAGCGTGTCCACGAACCGGCCCACGTTCGCCTCGTCCAGCGCCGCGTCCACCTCGTCGAGGATGCACACCGGCGCCGGGTTCACCGCGAGCAGCGAGAACAGCAGGGCGACCGAGGTCATCGAGCGCTCGCCGCCGGACAGCATGTTCATCGACGACACGCGCTTGCCGGGCGGCATCGCCTCGATCTCTACGCCGCGCTCGCCGTTCTCCAGCTCCACGATCTTCAGCTCGGCCGCACCGCCGCCGAAGAAGCGCGAGAAGTACGCCTGGAAGTTGGCGTTGACCAGCACGAACGTCTCATCGAAGCGCTCACGGATCAGTGCCTCGAGCTCTTTGATCGCGCCGCGCAGCTCGACCTCGGCAGACTCGAGGTCCGCCACCTGGCCAGTCAGGAACGTGTGTCGCTCCCGCTCCTCGCTCAGGTCGTCCAGCGCGTCGATGTTCACCGGGCCCAGTGCGCGAATGTCCGCGCGCAGCTCGGTGATGCGTCCGCGCATCGCTTCCGGATCCACATCCGCACCGCCCGAGGTCGGCACGAACTCGAGTGCGGCTTCCTCGGTCACTGCGTCGGCGTCAGCCGGAGTCTCGCCCTCGGCCGTGACCGTCACCGGCGCAACAGGCGTCACGCGTCCATCGGCCAGCACTGCCAGGCCTTCCTCGGCGATCTGCACCAGCAGCGTCTGCACGGCGGTTGCCGTCTTGCTCAGCGCGGCATCCGTGGTGAGCGTGTCTCGCTCAGCGCCGAACAGTCGTGCCTGCGCGTCACCGCGCGAGGCCTGTAGCTCGCGCTGCTCGGTCAGTACGTCGGCCAGCGCGGCGTGTGCCGGCGCGACCGCTTGCTCCTTCTCCTGGAGCGCGGAGCGGTTGTTCGTCAGTCGCTCGCGCAGGTCGCGGAGGTTGAGCTCCACGTCCTCGCGCTCACGGCGCACCTGCGCGATCAGCGTCGCCCGCTGCTCGGAGCGCTCGAGTGCGGTCCGTCGCTCGGCGGCACGCGCTACACGCTGCTGCCGCACCGAGTCGCGGTCGCCCGTCGCCGTTGCCAGCGTCGTCGCCGCCGTCGTCACTCGCTCCGAGGTCGCGTCGCGCTCTGCGCTGACCGCCTCGGACCGCTCGCGCAGCGAGGTGATCGACTCGATGATCGTGGCGATCTGTGGCCGTGACGTGTCGAGGCGCTCACGCAGCTCGTCACCGGCCGCGGACACTGCCTCCGCGCGCATCGCGCGGTGTGCCACCTTCATGTTGCCCGCGATCGCCACCAGCTCACGGCGCAGCAAGGTGCGCGCCTGCTCGTGCGTGCGACGTCGCTCCTCGGCCTCGTCCACACTCTTGCGAGCCTGTGCAACCGTCTCGCGTGCGGCCAGCACCGCCGGCTCCGCGCCCTCGAACCGCTCGCGCGCCTCGACTTCGAGCTGGCGAAGCGCGGCAATCTGCTCCGGCAGCGTCTCGATCTCGCGCCGCATCGTCATGATCTCGGCGGTGCCAGAGCCACGACCGCCGTACACGGCGCCGCCCTGGCGCAGCAGCACGCCGTCCTTCGTGACCACCGAGCCCAGTCCGCGGTTCGCCATCTCGCGCGCGACGTCGAGCGACTCCACGACGATCGTGCGACCGAGCAGCGTGTCGATCAGCGGTCGGTACTGCTGGTCCACGCGCACGAGCCGTGCCGCGACACCGAGTACGCCTCGCTCGTTGAAGAGGTTCAGTGGGTACTCGTGTGCCATCGAGTCGAGTGGCAGCACCGTCAGCGATCCCGCGCCCTGCTCGCGCAGGTACTCGACCGCTGCGATCGCGTCTGATTCCTTCTCGACGACCACAGCCGTGATCTGCTCGGCAAGCGCGGCTTCAATCGCGCGCTCCAGTCCATCCGGCACGTGCAGCAGTCGACTCACCACACCCACGATGCCGTGCAGCGTCGGCGCACCGTCGTCGCCCACGGTCTGCGCTGCATCGAGCAGTGCCTTGCCCGCTTCGCCCGCATCCGCTGCTGTGTTGAGCAGCGTTTCGAGCATCTGCAGGCGCTGTTCCTGCGCGTTCACATCGGACTGCGCCTGGCGGTGGGCGTCGTTCGCCTCGACCGCGAGTCGCAGTTGCTCTTCGAGCGCGTGCTCCGCGTTCTCACGCAGGCGGCGCAGCTCGTTGGCCGAGGTCATGAACCCGAGGCCGCCGCGGTGCAGTTCCAGCGCGCGCTTGCCGTAGTCGCGCAGCTTGGCCTTGCCGTCGAGCGAGGATTGGCGCGCCTCGTCACGAGCACGCTCGCGCTGCGTGGCCTGTGCCTCGCGCTCGGTGATGCGGCGCTCGATCTCAGCGACTTCACTCTCAAGGCGTGCCCGGCGCGCCTCCGCATCCGCGAGCTCGCGCAGCAGACCGCGCGCGGCTTCGTCGGCGGAACGCAGCGCTTCGCGCTCGCGCTCCAGCGTGGTCTGCGCTTCCAGCACACGCGCATCGAGTGCGCTATCGTCGGCGGCTTCTTCTTCGGCGGTCACCGCCGGCGCTGCCGCAATCTCGGCTTCGATCTCCGTCGCGCGCTGCGTCAGCAGCTCGAGTCGCTGCTCCGCAAGCGCGACCGCCTGCTGCAAGCGCAGGCCCTCTTCGGCCAGTCCGCGCTCATCCGCCTGCGCGCGGTCGAGGACGAGCCGTCGCTCCGTCGCGACCACGTCCACACCTTCGAGGCGTGCCGCGACTTCCTCGAGCTGGGCGCGCGCGGCGGTCAGTTCCTGCGTCTTCTGGTCATGCTCCGCGCGCGCCGCCGTCAGCGCGTCCTGTGACTTGCGCAGCTCGTGCTCGTAGTAGACCTGCAGCACCTCGGACAGCTCCGAGTGCAGCAGCTTGTACCGCTCCGCGCGCCCGGCCTGTCGGTCGAGCGACTTCAGTCGCGGCTCGACTTCCTTGATCAGCATCCGCACGTGACCGAGGTTGTCGCGCGTCTCCACCAGCCGGCGCTCAGAGCGCACCAGCTCGAGGCGGTGACGGTGCACGTCGGCTGCTTCTTCGATCAGGTCGCGGCGCTCGATCGGTCGCAGCGCCAGCACCTCGTCCACGAGGCCCTGCGTCATCATCGCGTAGGAGTTCTGGCCGACCTGCGCGCGCCGGAAGAGGTCCTGCACGTCGTGCAAGCGCACCTTCTGGTTGTTGATCAGGTACTCGCTCTCGCCGGAGCGGAGCGCGCGCCGCGTCACTGTGACCTCGCGAAAGTCGATCGGCATCCACTTCTCGGCGTTGTCCAGGGTCAACGTGACCTCGGCCATGCCGAGCGGACGACGCTTCTCCGAACCCGAGAAGATCACGTCCTCGGTCTTGCGCGCGCGGATCGATCGCGCCGACTGCTCGCCCAGTGCCCAGCGGATCGCGTCGGACACGTTCGACTTGCCGGAGCCGTTCGGCC
Source organism: Chloroflexota bacterium (assembly GCA_003670735.1). Lineage (GTDB taxonomy): Bacteria > Chloroflexota > Dehalococcoidia > UBA2979 > UBA2979 > RH-chloro-G1. Next base: position 6,423 of record QWQU01000042.1, read on the forward strand.
CCACCACCGCTGTCATGCCCGGTCCGAACTCGAACCGCTGCCGGTCGGCGAATGACTTGAACCCGTGGACCTCTACGCGTCGGAGGTACATCTAGGCTCCTGCCCTATCAGTGTTGTTGCTGTCGGTGCTGTCGTTGTTGGCGGTCTGCTCGGCGTCGAGGCGTGCGCGAATGGCGGCGATCGCCTCGCGCGCGGCGGCCTTCTCGGCGGTCTGCTTGCTGGTACCGGTGCCCGTGCCGACGGCTTCACCGTCGAGTCGCACCTCGATCGTGAAGGTTCGAGCGTGCTCGGGGCCCTCTTCATGCGTAGTGACGTAGTGCGGTCGTCCGAAGCGGCCCTGCACGAGCTGCTGGAGCGCGCCCTTCGGATTGAGCGTCGAAGAGTCGTCGTCGAGCGCGGCCATCTCCGTGGCGAGTGCCCCGAGCGAGAACGCCCGCGCCGCCTCCAGCCCCTGGTCGAGCATCACCGCGCCGACCACCGCCTCGAACGCACGCTCGAGGTTGCCCTCGCGCTTGCGCCCGCCGGTGGTCTCCTCGCCCCGGCCGAGCATCAGCTCACGGCCCAGGTCGAGCCCACTGGCGACCTTGGAGAGCGTCGGCCCGCAGACCAGCTGCGCGCGCCACTCGGTCAGGCGGCCTTCTTCGACATCGGGGTAACGGGCGTAGAGGGTCTCGGCCACGATCAGTCCCAGCACCGCGTCCCCAAGGAACTCGAGACGTTCATTCGTCTCGGGCGACTCCTCGGGGTGCTCGTTGGCATAGGACGGATGTGTCAGAGCCGTTCGCAGGAACTGCGGGTCGAGGAACCGGACGCCGAGGCGAGTTTCAAGCTCGCTCCAGACCCCGCCTGAAGCGGAGCCGCCGGTGTTCTCAAATTGTGCGCCCGAAGGTGCAGTGGACGATGTGGACGCCATGCGTCCCCCCTCTCACCGCACGCAACGCCCCCGCCGTACGATGCCTGCTGTTCGGCCCTTTCATCACCCGCGCCCTTGTCCGCGCTGGGATCGGACTGTCGAGGATGGTACCGGCCCCCTGGGAGCGCGGTCAAGAAAGAACGGATCATCCGCGTATGCGCCCGAGCGTGACTGCACTCCGCCGCGCGCTCCCGCCCGCTCTCCGTACCTCGCTCGATCATGCCATTGCTGTCGCTGATGAGCTCGGTTTGGGGCTCTGGGCCGTCGGCGGTCCGGTCCGCGACCTCGTGGCCGGCCTACCCCTCCGCGACCTCGACCTCGCTATTAACGGGCCAACGAGCCGGCTCGTCGCGCGCCTCGCTGCCGATCTCGACGCCCAAGCGCACGAGGAGCCACGCTTCGGCACGGCGAGCCTCACAGGTACCACCGCCACCGGCGATCCCTGGGTGCTCGACCTCGCCCGCCTGCGCACTGAGCGTTATGTCCGTCCGGGTGCCTTGCCGACCGTCAGCCTCGACGCGACGATCGAGGCTGACCTCGCCCGCCGCGACTTCTCGGTGAACGCCGTCGCTCTCCCGCTCAGCCGCGCCGCCGCCAGCGGACGAAAGAGTGGCCTCGTCGATCCATACGGCGGTCTCGAGGACCCCGCGGCGCGCCGACTACGCATCCTGCACCCCGCCTCATTCCGCGACGACGCAACCCGCCTCTGGCGCGCCGCCCGCTTCGCTGCGCGGCTCCGCCTGCGCCCAGACCGCGCCACCGCCCGCGCGATCGCCGAGGACGTCCACTACCTCGAGACCATTTCGCCACGCCGCCTCTGGCGCGAGCTCGCTCTGGTCGCCGCAGAACCGCGCGCCGCCGCTGCCGTGAGCCTGCTCGACCGCTGGGGCATCCTTGCCGCAACGCACCCGGCGCTCACCCTGACCGAGCAGTCGCGCGCTGCCCTCCGCCGCCTCCGAGGTGCCACGACACCGGAGCTGCTGCTCGCCGTGCTCCTCGCCACCCGCGAACCTCAAGAACGCAGCGCCGCCCTCGCGCGCCTCGGTGCTCCCCGCACCGCCACTCGATCCGTCGAGGACGCTGCGAAGCTCCTCGCCCTCTCCGCATCCTCGGACCCCGACACGCTGCAGCAGGCCTCGCCTACCGTCCCCGCGGCGCGCGACGCCGTGCGCCTCCTCGACCCGTCGAGACGTATCCAGCTCGCCGCGCTGCGACGCTGGGAACTGACGAAATCGCCGCTGAGCGCGCACGAGCTCCGCACTCTGGGCATAGAGGCCGGAACGGCCATGGGAGAGGCGCTCGCGGAGTTGCGTCGCGCCCGCTACCTCGGCACTCTGAATGGAGCGCCTGCCGCACGTCGTCTCGTGCGCACGTGGGTCGCGAACCCCGCCCGAGAGGACCCCCATACATGACCAGTGACACCTGGACGTGCGTTGTCTGTGGCGAGCAGGACACCGGCGTAGCCCGCTATGAGTTCTGCAACGGCTGCGGGGGCACCTACCACTTCAACCAGACCATGCACACCGGCAAGGACTGCGGTGCCGCGTGGATGGAGGACGAAGAGGAAGGGATGATGTACTTCTGCAACGGCTGCATGGACTCGGCCCGCGCCGAGGATCAGCAGCGTGTGGAGGACTTCTCGAAGGCCGCCGCAAGCGGACAGCTCACCCCCGACATGCTCGTCGAGATGATGCAGACCATGCAGAAGATGGGCACCCAGGCTGCCGCTGCTGGTCTGGCCGCAATGGCGCCGCAGATGCCGCAAGCCGGCGGCATGCCTACTGGCTTCGGACTCCCGGACGCCTACGCCAACTTCCCCGACCTCACCGGCCTAGGCGCGCCGACCACCGGCAACGCGAATCCCTTCTCCGGCCCCGTCTCCGCCGCTGACCTGAGCCGCATGTTCGGCGCTGCGATGCCCGCGCCCACCAACGACGAATCCGAGGACGCCCCGGAAGCTTCGAGCCCGCCGGCCCGCTCCGAGTCGAACTCAAGCGCCCCACCGCTGCTGCCACGCCGCCCCCGCACCGAGCGTCGCTTCCGCCGCGTTCAGTAACCGATGGCCAGTAGCCGCCGCCGCCAATCCACGCCAGGCGATAGCGCCGCGTCTCCCGCGGGGATGCGCTGGAACCGCTATCGCTTTTTGATCGCGTTGCTGATGGGTTGCTGGGCGGAGCGGCTCGGCCTGTATCTGTTCGGCGTCCGCAACATCCCGCCGTTCGCGGACATCACCCTGCTGGCGATGACCTGTGTGCTGGCCGGCTTCGTGTATCTCGCAGCGGCGCGGCTGCGGAACGAGTTGTCGAAGCGCTAGCTGCCGTCGGTTCCAGCGCCGGGTTCCGTTGGAACCACGTCACACCCTCGTTGCCGCTGCCTTCGTCCTCGAACGCATCGTTCGGTGCGTAGCCGCAGCGCAGCATGATGTAGAGCCCACGCCCGTTGCCGCGAGGTACGCGCGCAAACCCTTCGCCAATCCCGTCCTCTGCGAGCCGTCGCTCCGCTGCCAGCAGCGCGCGCGTGCCGTACGCATGCCCACGCTCCACCACGGCGATCGCGAGGTCGTCCACGACCATCGCTCCCACGCGCGGCACGTCGCGTCGAAACCCGAGCAGTCCGACGAGCCTGCCATCGACCTCGATCGCGTACCGCTCGAGTCCGTCTCGCGTCGCCGGCAGCGCACCCTCGTACCCGCGCTCGACCTGGTCGTGCAGCGCGAAGTCGATCCGCTCATCAGCGATGTCGCCCGAGGTCGCCTCGCGCAGCACGATCTCGCCGTCGCGCACCCACTCGCTCATGACGGCCCCAGCCACGCCGCGACCGCATTCCCCACACTCGAGGCGGGTAAGCGCCGCACCTCGCAGTCCGGCAGCGCGTCGATGAACGCCTCGCCGTATGACCGCGCCGTCACGCGCCGGTCGAGCAGCAGGAACACACCGCGCTCTTCGCGTCCGCGAATCAGACGTCCGAAGCCCTGACGGAAACGCAGCACCGCCTGCGGCAGCGCGTACTCGTTGAATGGGTCGTCGTAGAGCGCAGCGCGGCCCGCATAGATCGGGTCACTCGGCACCGGGAACGGCAGCCGTGCGATCGCAATCTGCGACAGCGTGTCGCCGCGCACATCGACACCCTCCCAGAACGCAGCCGTCCCGAGCAGCAACGTGCGAGGCTGCTCGACCAGCGTCCGCAGCAGTCGCGCCGGCGCGCCGTCGATGCCGTGCGCTAGCACGCCGATCCCGCGCGTCGCCAGTGGCACCGCCAGTGCCCCAGCCGCCCCCCGCACCGCTGAGTGCGAGGTGAATAGCGCGAGCGTGCGCCCGCCTGCTGCCTCCGCCGCCGCCGCCAGCACGCGATGCACCGCCTCGGCGTAGCCCGGCGCCTCCGGCGTCGGGATGTCGTCCACCACCAGCGCCAGTACCGCGCGTCGATAGTCGAATGGCGATGGCACCGACAGCGTGTCCGGCTCGATCAGCCCCAGCGTGTCGATGCTGTAGTCGAACGTGCCGCCCGCCGTGAGCGTCGCGCTCGTGACCGTCACTGACTCGCGTCCCGCATACAGGTCCGAGGCGAGCCGATCGGCCACCTCGAGCGGCGCCGCATCCACGCGCGCCCCGCCGTCGCCGTCGGTCACCCACACGATCCGCGAGGAGTCTGCGCGCAGCACCGCGTCGTGCAGCACCGTCCGCGCGTACTGCACGGTCTCGAACAGTTCCCCGATCGCCGCCTGCGTCCGCCCGATTGCTGGCGCGCTGCCTTCCGGCATCGCCGCCATTGCGGCGCGTGCCGTCGAGGCGCGCTCCGAGCACATCAGCAACGTCACATCGAGCTGTGCTGCCGCATCTTCGATCTCGTCCCACAGCGGGTGCCCACGTCGCGCGGCCGTCACCGGCACGCTGCGATCGCCACTACCACCGCGCTGGTCTTCCATGAACTCATCGACGAACGCCTGTAGCGCGTTCTCGACCTCGGGCACGCGCATGATCGCGTGCGCCGCC
>QWQU01000043.1 GCA_003670735.1 Chloroflexota bacterium
CGGTCGGTACGCAGGTGCACACGGGCGACCTCGTCGTCACGTCGCCACTCGGTGGCAAGCTGCCGGCGGGGCTGTTGATCGGGCGCGTCGGCTCGGTCGATTCGAAGCCTGAGGAGCTGTTCGAGGCGATTCGCGTCGAGCCCTACACGGACTACAACCGCCTGCTGCAGGTGCTCGTGCTGACGAGCGCGGGTGATGCCAAGTGATGCGCGTGGCCGTGGTCGTAGTCGCGCTGATCGCGAGTCTCGTGCAGGTCGCGGTGGTGCCCTCGGTGCTGCCGGGCGCCGAGGCGGTGCCGCTGCTCCCGCTGGCGATCCTTGCGGCGTGGGGCGCGCTGCGCCCGGCCTCCGAGGTCTGCCTCGCGCTGCCAGTGGTTGCGGTCGTGCTCGGTGTGTCGTCGCAGGAGCGCGTGGGCTGGTATCTGCTCGCGTGCGCGCCGCTAGCCGCCGTGCTGCTGCTCGCGCCGGAGCGTGAGGCATGGCCTCGACGGTTGGCACGGGCGCCGATCGCAGCGGGGCTGGGCGCATGTACCTACGCCGCGCTGCTGCTCGTGGCTGCGGGACGCGTGCAGGCGCTGCCCGGCGAGGCACTCGCAATCGGCGGAGCCGCACTCGTGACAGCGTTGATCGCGGCGCTCTGTGTCGCGTTGCTCCTGCCGCTGCGCGCGCGATCGGTCGGGCTGTTCGAGTGAGCGACGTGTCATCGCGGATCGTGCTGCTACGCGTGATCGGCGTGATCGCGTTTGGGCTGCTCGCGGCACAGCTCGTGCGCATGCAGGTGTTCGAGGCAGCGCACTATCGCCAGCTGGCCGTGCAGCAGCAGGTGCGCTCGCTGCCGGTCGAACCACCACGTGGCGTGATCATGGATCGCAACGGCGTGGTGTTGGCGCGCAACGTACCTGCGTACACCGTCGAGATGGTGCCCGGGGATCTGCCGATGGATGCCTCGAAGCGTGCGAGTGTGCTCGTGGCGCTCGAGCAGCAGACGGGCAACCGGCGCGAGTCGCTCGACGCGGTCGTCGAGCAGCGGCTGCACTCGGTGGACCCGTTCGCACCGGTGCGGCTGCAGACCGGCCTGAACACTGAGCAGGCAATCGTGGCACGGGCAGCGCTTGCGGATCTGTCCGGAGCGCGCGTGACGGCCTCACCCGTGCGGACGTACGACAGCGGCGACCTGCTCCCGCACATCCTCGGGAGCGTCGGGACGGTGCAACCGGATCAGGTCGCGAAGCTGCGCGCGCTCGGTTATCCGCTCGACGCGGTAGTGGGGCAGGCCGGCGTCGAGGCGACCTTCGAGACGGCGCTGCGAGGCAAGTCCGGCACGCAGTTGATCGCCGCCGACCCCACCGGCCGCGAGCTCGCACGACTCGGCAGCACCTCGCCTCGTGCAGGCGAGGACGTGATGCTCTCGATCGATCTCGCACTCCAGCAGGCGGTGACGGGTGCACTACGCGACGGGATCGCGGCCGGGGCGCCGCCCGGCGGACTCGATGCCGACGGGAAGCCTGCGATGCGTGCCGGTGCGGCCGTGGTGATGGACGTGCGCAGTGGCGAGGTGCGCGCGATGGTCTCGCTGCCGTCGTACGACGTGAACGTCTTCGCGCGCGACGGTGACATTCGCGCGGTGCGGCAAGTGCTCGACGATCCGGCGAAGCCGCTGCTCGATCGCGCGTTCATGGAGGTGCACGCGCCCGGCTCTATCTTCAAGCCGATCGTGGGCCTCGGCGCATTGCAGGAAGGCGTCGCGACAACGCAGACGAAGATACTCAGCACCGGCGCGATCACCGTGCCGAACCAATACGACCCGTCGATCGTCTACACGTTCCGCGACTGGGCGGCGCATGGCCTGCTGGACTTCAACGGCGGCATCGCGCGTTCCTCGGACGTGTACTTCTATGAGCTGGCGGGCGGGTATCAGGGCTTCGTCGGGCTGGGCGCGGATCGCGTAGCGAAGTACGCGCGCGCGTTCGGCCTTGGGAGCGCGACGGGGATCGACCTGCCCGGTGAGGCGACGGGGCTCGTCCCCGACCCGGCGTGGAAGCAGCAAACGTTTGGCGGCACCGACGGTTGGCTGCTGGGCGACACGTACACGTTCGGCATCGGCCAAGGTTACCTTACGACGACGCCAATCCAGATGGCGGTGGTAGCGAGTGCGCTCGCGAACGGCGGAGAGCTACTCAAGCCTCGGATCGTCGCAGCGGCGCGAGCAAGCGATGGCTTGCACCCCACGCCACGAGTGGTGAACGGACGCGTGCCCGTCGACGCGCAGCATTTCGCCGAGGTGCGCAACGCGATGCTGGAAGCGGCGAAGGACAGCGGCACCGCGTACACCGGCCGACCGCAAGGCCTGACGATCGGCGCCAAGACCGGCACCGCCGAGTTCGGCACGAAGCTGCCCGACGGCTCCTACGACTCGCACGGGTGGTTTATGGCGTTCGCGCCGTACGAGCAGCCCGAGGTCGCCGTCGTCGTGTACCTCGAACACGGTGTCGGTGCAACGCACGCCGGGCCAGTAGCCAAGCGTATGCTCGAGGCGTACTTCGCGGGCCGCATTCCGCCGACGCCAACAGCAACGCCGAGCGCGAAGCGATGACGCCGCTCCGCGCTGCTTCAGGATCGTTGGTGCGCACCGACCGCTGGCTGTGGCTTGCGGTGATCGCACTGATCCCGCTCGGGCTTGTGATGGTCGCCTCGGCGGCCGAACTGGCCGCCGGACAGCGCGTGGCACCCGAGGCGATTCGGCAGGGGCTGTACGGCCTTGCAGGACTCGCGGCAATGGCGGGCGCGGCACGCATCGACTATCGGTGGTTCCAGACCGGCGCTCGAGTGCTGTTCGTGGGTAGCCTCGCGCTGCTCGCGGCGGTGATCGTCGTCGGGGTGGCGCAGCACGGTGCGCAGCGCTGGCTCTCGATCGGCGGGATGACACTGCAGCCGGCCGAGTTCGCCAAGCTCGCGCTAGCAGTCGCACTCGCTGCATACGGTGCAGAACAAGCGCCGCGTGTGCGGAACGTGCTGGGGAGTGCCGGGTTGCTCGCCGTGACTGCGGGACTCGTGCTGCTGCAGCCCGACCTCGGAACGGTGATCGTGCTCTCCGGCGCGTGGCTCGTGTTCCTGATTGGATGGGGCGTGTCCTGGCGCACGCTCGCAGCGATCGTCCTCACCGTCGTCGCAATAGGTCCTATCGCATTTGCAGTCGCGATTCCCGGCTATCAGCGAGAGCGACTTGCCGTGTTCTTCGACCCAACGCGTGATCCGCTCGGGAGTGGGTTCAACCTGCGGCAGGTCGAGATCGCACTCGGCACGGCCGGCGTCACGGGGCATGGGCTCTTCAGCGGCGCACAGTCACACCTCGACACCGTCGCGGCGCGGTCGAGTGACTTCATGTTCGGTTTTCTCGGCGCGGAGCTCGGCCTGCTGGGCGGGCTGCTATTGCTGACGCTGCTCGCGTTGCTGGTATGGCGAGGCTTCACTGCGGCCGCGCATGCCTCGGACGCGTTCGGACGGCTGCTGGCGATTGCGATCACGGGGCTCGTGCTCGTGCAGGGCGGCGTGAACGTGGCGGTAAACCTTCGACTGTTCCCGGCGACAGGCATCCCGCTGCCGTTCATCTCGCAGGGCGGATCGTCGTTGGTAGTGATGCTGCTGTGCATCGGCATCCTGCAGAGCATCGCCGCTCGCGGGCAGACGCCGCGTCGCTAGTCAGGCCGCGTGGCGCTGCAATAGCTCACACAGCGCGTCCCCGTCAGCCGGATATTCGATGTCAGCTCGAGCCAACTCGCGCACGCGTGCTGTGACACGCTGCAACTCTCGCTTGGAGGTGGCCGGCAGGTCCTCGAGCGGATTGCTCTCGAAGTACTGCAGCAGATCGTCCCAGCTGGCGCCGCCGGCGAACTCGAGCGCGCGCGCAGCATCCTCGGGCGCGAGTGACGGCGGGATCGCGCGCCGCCCGCGCGTGAATCGATTCGAGGGGTGCGATGTCATTGGGCGCCTCCGGCACGCCCCCGCCTTCGGAGTGAAACGAGCTTGGCCGCTCGGCGTTACGCGATTGGCATCCGTAGATTCAAGGACACAGCGAAGGGGCCGCGCAAGCGGCCCCTTCGTATTGGTGCGTTGGCACTCGCGACCTAGGAGGTCGTGAGTGCCGGCTCCGGCTCAGCCTCAGCGGAGGCGATCTTGTCGATCGTCACCTCGCCATCGACGAAGTCGAGGCGGAGGGTATCACCCTCACCGAACTGGCCTTCCAGCAGCGCGTCGGACAGCTTGTCCTCCACGGCGTTCTGGATGACGCGGCGCAATGGCCGAGCACCGAACACCGGGTCGAAGCCCTCCGTGCCCAGGTGGTCGAGCAAACCCTCGGTGACTTCGAGCCCAATGCCCTTGTCCTTGAGGTTCGCCCGAACGTCCCGGAGCTGCAGGTTGACGATCCGTCGGATGTGCTCCGCGCCCAGGGCGTGGAAGACAACCGACTGGTCGATACGGTTGATGAACTCGGGTCGGAAGACCCGCTTCATCTCTTCCATGACCCGCAGCTTCATGCGCTCGTACTGCTGCTCCGCGGTCTTGGCCTCGTCTTGCGTGGTCGCAAAGCCGAAGCGCGAGTCCTTGCGGATCAGGTCCGAACCCACGTTGGAGGTCATGATGATGATGGTGTTGCGGAAGTCGACCTTCCGTCCCTTCGCGTCGGACAGGTGTCCGTCGTCGAAGATCTGCAACAGCATGTTGAAGACGTCCGGGTGCGCCTTCTCGATTTCGTCGAGCAGGATCAGGCAGTACGAGCGGCGGCGCACCAGGTCGGTGAGCTGACCGCCGTCGTCGTAGCCGACATAGCCCGGAGGCGAGCCGACGAGACGCGAGACTGTGTGCTTCTCCATGAACTCGGACATGTCGAGGCGGACGATGTTGTCCTTTGACCCGAACATGAACTCGGCCAACGTCTCGGCGAGGTAGGTCTTACCAACGCCGGTGGGGCCAAGGAACATGAAGGTACCGATTGGGCGCTTCGGGTCCTTGAGGCCAGCACGGGCACGGCGCACGGCTCGAGCGATCGCGGTGATCGCTTCCTCCTGGCCGATGACGCGCTCCTTGAGGAACGCCTCCATCTCCATGAGGCGAGCCGACTCCTCCGACGCGAGTCGCATCAGCGGAATGCCGGTCCACATCGAGATGACGTCGCGGATGTCCTCACCTGTAACGATGGGCTTGTCCGACGAGCGCTCGCTCTGCACCTCTTCCTCGAGCTCTTCGAGCTTCGACTGGAGGCGCACTTCGCGCTCGCGGAGCTCCGCGGCGTATTCGTACTGCTGGTTCGAGATCGCCTGATCCTTCTCGCGTCGCAGTGCCTCGAGGCCCTTGGTGGCTTCGCGGACAGACGGCGGAGTGGAGTAGCGACGAATGCGCACACGCGCCGATGCCTCGTCGATCAGGTCAATGGCCTTATCGGGCAGGAAGCGGTCGGACACGTAACGCGCAGACAACTCGGACGCAGCGCGCAGCGCTTCGTCGGAGATCTCAAGCTTGTGGTGCTCCTCGTAGGCGTTACGCACGCCCTTGAGGATCTCGAACGTCTCTTCGACGCTCGGCTCATCAACACGCACCGGCTGGAAGCGTCGCTCCAGCGCGGGGTCGCGCTCGATGTGCTTGCGGTACTCGTCCATCGTGGTCGCGCCGATAGCCTGGAGCTCACCACGCGCGAGCGCAGGCTTCAGGATGTTCGCCGCGTCCACGGCGCCTTCGGCTGCACCGGCACCAACGAGCATGTGCAGCTCGTCGATGAAGAGGATGCAGTTCTTCGAGGAACGGATCTCCTCGATGACTTTCTTCAGGCGCTCCTCGAACTCACCGCGGTACTTCGTACCAGCGACGAGTGAGCCGATGTCGAGCGTGAGCATGCGCTTCCCGAGCAACGTGTCAGGCACGTCACCCTGGATGATGCGATGCGCGAGGCCCTCGGCGATCGAGGTCTTGCCAACGCCGGGCTCACCAATGAGCACCGGGTTGTTCTTGGTTCGTCGCGAGAGGATCTGGACGACCCGCTCAATTTCCTTCTCACGTCCGATGACCGGGTCGAGCTGACCGCTGCGGGCAGCGGCGGTGAGGTCGACACCAAGCTGGTCGAGCGTGGGGGTGCGAGCCGACTGACGGCCACCGGCGGTTGCCGGCTGCTGCCCGCTGGCCGCCTGCCCCTGGGGCTGCGACTGCGCGAGGATGCGCGTGGTTTCACCACGCACACGCTCGAGGTTCACGCCGAGGCTCTCGAGGACGCCCGCGGCGATGCCCTCCCCTTCCCGGACGAGTCCGAGGAGGAGGTGCTCCGTGCCGATGTAGGAGTGGTTGAGGCGTCGAGCCTCGTCCACTGCCAATTCAATGACGCGCTTGGCGCGGGGAGTGAGGCCAATCTCGCCGGTGGTGGCGCGATCGCCGCGTCCGATGATGAATTCGACTGCCGAGCGCACTTTATTGAGCTCGACGCCGAGATTGGAGAGCACCTTTGCTGCTACTCCATCGCCCTCGCGAACGAGGCCGAGGAGCAGGTGCTCCGTGCCGATGTAGTTGTGGTTGAACCTTTGCGCTTCTTCTTGCGCCAAGGTCAGCACACGCCTTGCCCGCTCAGTGAACTTGTCGAAGCGGTCCGCCATCGCTTACTCCATCCAATTCGCACATCAAGGCTAACACACGGCCCCCGCTCGGACGAGGCTGAGAGGTCGCTTTCGACTCGTTGCCACAAGGCTCCGAGCTATTCCTGGTTGTGCCCATTCAGGGTTGATCGCGCACCGTCGCAAGGGCGTCCGGGAACCCCCTCGACAGATTGCGAGGAGGGAACAATTGCGCCGAATTTCACGGAAACGAAACGCAGCAGGCGGCCCGTAGGCCGCCCGCTGTTACATCCATCGCAAGCCCGCTTGGGCGAGGATTACTCCTGCTTCGAGGGGGTCTCCGCTTCGCCTTCGGCAGCGGCACTGCCCTCGGCAGCCTCGGACTCAGCAGCGGCCGCGTCAGCGGCGTGCTCAGCCACAGCTCCCGACTCGGGCTCGGCCTCGGCAGCAGCCGGCTCCGCCTCGACTGCGGCAGCGGGCTCAGCCTCGACGGCCGGGGCCACAGCCTCAGCAGCCGGAGCTTCGGCCGCGGCCTCAGCATCAGTCGAGGGGGTGTCATCGGCCTCGTTGGCGAGGGCCTGCTGCATGGCGGCGGCGAACGCCGTCATCGGCGGCTCGTCGTCACGCTCGCGGCGGGCGGACTCGTTGTTGCCACCACCTTCGCTCGGACGCTCCTCCCGGCGCGGGGCAGCAGCACGGTTAGCCTGCTCCTCGCGACGGCCCTCGAGGCGCTGGTCGATGATGCGAGTCTCTTCCGGGAACGCTTCTTTCGCGTCCTCGGGGATCTGCATGATTCGACCGGACTCGTCGAACATCCAACCGCGCTGCTCAGCCTCGACACGTGCGTCACGCAGCGAGAGTCCGAGGCGGTGTCGGTCGTGCTCGATGCGCACGATCTTCAACGGAACTACGTCGCCCTCTTCAACCACCTCCTGCGGGTGGTTGATGCGGCGGTCAACGAGCTCCGACACGTGCACGAGACCCTCAACAGGCCCAGGCAGGCGCGTGAAGGCGCCGAACGCGACGAGCTTCGTGACCACACCGGGGACGACATCGCCAACGGTGTACTGAGCGATCAGATCCTGCCACTGCTCCGGCGCCGCGCGGCGGATGGAGAGGGCGATCTTCTTGTTCTCCTGGTCGACCTTCATGACGAAGACCTTGACCTCATCACCAACGTGGAAGCGCTCTTCCGGGTTGATGTTGCGGTCCCACGAGAGTTCGGACAGGTGCGCCAGACCGTCGGCGCCGCCGAGGTCAACGAACACACCGAAGTTGCGAATAGAGGTGATGCGGCCGGTGCGAATCTCGCCCTCGTGCAGCTCGTCGAGGAGGCGGTCCTTCTGCTCCGAGCGCCACTCCTGCAATGCGGCGCGCTCCGAGAGGATCGCGCGGTTACGGCGGCGGTTGATCTCGATCACCTTCAGGCGGAGCGTGCGGCCGACCTGCTCAGCGAGCGAGGACGTGCCGTCGCTGCCGGGCTTGGCGCCGACAACCTGCGACATCGGAATAAAGGCGTTCACACCCTCGACGTTCGCGAGGAGTCCGCCCTTGTTGTAGCCAGTGACTTCGCCTTCGAAGATGTCGCCATCCTCGAAGCGCTGCTGGAGGATGCGCCAGCCCTGCTCGCCGCGTGCGCGGTCGATCGAGAGCAGCACCTGACCTTCGTTGGTCTCCGGCTGGACGATGTAGACGAGCACCTTCTCGCCAACGGCGAGCTTCGATGCCGGGTCGGCACCGAGCGAGTGCATCTCGTTCAGCGGGATGATGCCTTCGGACTTCGATCCGATTTCCACGAGGTCGACGAGCACGCCGTCACGCTCGGGTCCCATGACGATACCTTCGACCACCTCGCCGCGCCGTAGTGAGCGCGGTTCGGGTGCCCCGCCGCTGTCCAGCAGCGCGGCCATGTCTACGATTTCGTCTTCGATGATTGGACTATTGGTCAACGGTCGATTGCCTCCGGGCTGGGTGTCCCGCGGCGACCTCGAGGCTTTGTGACCAGGCGAGGACGTTCGCGAGCGGCGCGCATCATATCACGTCCCCTGCGCAAGGGGCCGCCAGCGTCGGTAACACTCAGGCGTTGGCGGAACGCAATCCCCGCTCAGTTCGATGGGTAATTGCGGTGAGATCGGAGCGGGCCACTCTTCAGTTCCTGCTGCCGGCGAGATGCCGACAATCGGAACTGAGGAGTGGCCCACATGAGTCCTGGCGGTGGCCTATTTTCCGCGCCCAGTTGCCCGGGGAGTATCGTCGGCGCTGCAGCGTTTCACTTCCGTGTTCGGGATGAGAACGGGTGGGGCCGCTGCGCTCTAACCACCAAGGCATTCAGTATGCCATCCCCTTCGCCGATCTGGCAAGGGGTGCACAGCGCCTTTTCCCTCGTCATTACGAATCGATTGAAACGACCACCGGTCCGACCGCTCGGTCCTGCTCGCTGGCGAGGTGCGGCGCGATCAAGGTCGCGAACACGCTCGGTCCAATGACAGCTGCGCCAGCCTGGGCATCCTCGGCCGTCGCCCACACGATCACTGCCGTCGCGCGGTCCGGTGCCGTCTGCACGAGGTAGAAACGCTCGAAGCCCGAGCAGCCAGCGAACGCGGCTCGGAACTCGTGATCGATGTCGGCCACAAGCGTCTCAACCGGCACATCGAAGTGCAGCTGATTCGTCACGACGACGGACATCGGGACGTCTCCCCTCCTACGAGTACATGCCGTACGCGCGCTCAATCTCGAACTGGTAGATGAGGCGCTGATCGTCGCGCATCATCTGCTTGAACTCCTCGAGGCCGCGCGGCTGGCCCATCCACAAGACGCTGTCGGCCGGGCTCTCCGGCTGCATCGAGTGGAGCAGCTCCACGCTCAGGTCCGGCACGTCCTCGCCCTCGAGAATCGTGACCCGCGTCTCGAGCGTCAGGTACTGGTAGCCGCCGTCCGGGAAGACGAAGAGCGTGCACCGTGGGTCTCGACGTAGGAAGCGTGTGCGGATCCGCCCTGGTTGCCGGAGCTCCAGAGCTTGTCGCCAACCAGGGCGACGCCAATGCGCGCCGCGTGCGGCGTCCCATCAGCTCGCAGCGTGATCATCGCGGCGGCGTGGTTCTTCTCGAGGTATGCGCGGACGGCGTCATCCATGGCAGCGTCCTTTCGGATGCGAAGCGGATCGCGTGGGGTCTGGTGAATATAGAACGAGGCCCCTCGAATGAGGGGCCTCGTTGCAATGTCTTGGTAGCGGGAGAAGGATTCGAACCTCCGGCCTTCGGGTTATGAGCCCGACGAGCTACCGCTGCTCCATCCCGCGACGGTCGGTGGATGTCCCAGACCATGTACGACCTCGAGAGTCTCGAGATCGCCGCCATGATTTGCGGCACCTACACACAGAATATTGCGCGAATGACGACACACATAGAAGGCTTCGTCGTAGTTACGACTACGGCTTTGTTGGTGAATGACGAAATATGGTCAAGCCCTCGACCATTAGTACCACTTAGCTGAGTACATTGCTGTACGTACACCTGTGGCCTATCAAGCGGGTAGTCTGCCCGCGGTCTTACCTGGTTAACCCAGTGGGAGGCCTCATCTTGAAGGCGGCTTCGTGCTTAGATGCTTTCAGCACTTATCCGTTCCAGACTTGGCTACTCGGCAGTGCCCTTGGCAGGACAACCGACACACCAGAGGTCTGTCCACCCCGGTCCTCTCGTACTAGGGGCAGCTCTCCTCAAGCCTCCTGCGCCCACAGCGGATAGAGACCGAACTGTCTCACGACGTTCTGAACCCAGCTCGCGTACCGCTTTAATGGGCGAACAGCCCAACCCTTGGGACCTGATTCAGCCCCAGGATGCGACGAGCCGACATCGAGGTGCCAAACCCTGCCGTCGATATGGACTCTTGGGCAGGATCAGCCTGTTATCCCCGGGGTAGCTTTTATCCGATAAGCCACGGCCCTTCCACTCGGGACCGTAGGATCACTTTGGCCGACTTTCGTCCCTGCTCGACCTGTCCGTCTTGCAGTCAAGCTCCCTTATGCCAATGCACGCGACGGGTGATTGCCATCCACCCTGAGGGAACCATTGCGCGCCTCCGTTACCTTTTGGGAGGCGACCGCCCCAGTCAAACTGCCTACCAGGCGCTGTCCCCATGCTTGCTCACAGGTTAGGAGGACAACAATAGAAGAGTGGTATTTCACCGTTGCCTCCCCGCCACCCAAGAGTGACGGATCATCGGCTCCCACCTATCCTACGCATCTAGGATCGGCCTCCAGCGCCAAGCTACAGTAAAGCTCCACGGGGTCTTTTTGTCCGGCTGCGGGTAGGCCGCATCTTCACGGCCAATTCAATTTCGCCGAGTTCTTCGTTGAGACA
>QWQU01000044.1 GCA_003670735.1 Chloroflexota bacterium
CCTACACGAACGTGAGCCGTGGCGGCTCGCCGTACGGCCTCGGCAAGGCGGCGCTCGAGCGCATGTCGCAGGGCATGGCTGCCGAGCTGTGGGACGACAACATCTCGGTGAACACGCTGTCGCCCTCGACGCAGATCTGGGTCGGCGGCACGGTGTACGTGCAGCAGACGCAGAACCCGGACTTCGCGAACGTCGACCTCACGGGGAAGCGCAAGGACGGTCGCATCATGGGCGACGCGTGCCTCGCGATGGTGCGCGCGGACCACAAGGTGGTCACCGGGCGGCTCTACAACGACGAGGGCGCGCTCAAGGAGCTCGAGGGGATGACCGACTTCTCGGCGTACCCGCGGTACTAGCTTCGAACACTGGCACAGTGAGCGAAGGGCCGCGCGAGCGGCCCTTCGTCTTGTCGTGGTTGTCGCGCGGGTCGTGCTACCAGGTAAGGGCGACTGTTACCAGGTGAGGGCGACCTCGCAACTTACGAAGATGGTGCTGGCGCTGCCGATGCAGACGTCGTTGCCGCCGTCGCCGTCGAGGATGTCCGCGCCGTCGCCGCCGACGATGCAGTCGTTGCCCACCGTGCCGAAGACGTGCTGGTCGCCGGGGCCACCGAGGAAGAGCCGCTGCGGCACGCCCGAGGCGAGGTCACCGTCACCGAACGTGACGCCGCTGAAGAGCATGCCATTGCACGCGGGTGGTGCGAGCTGCGATGGCAGCAGTGCCTGCGTCACATCGGCGAGCTTCGTGGTGGGGACGGTGCTCGACGCGGTCTGGACGCCGCCGATGAAGATGGCGCAGCTGAGCAGCGCTGCCGCGAGCCACCTCGAACGGGGCACTAGGCCGCCTGGCCGTTAGGGTGGGGACCGCGCAGGCGCTGGGCGATGCGCTTGGTGATCGCGCTCGGCTGCTCGTGGTCGTCGGCGACGTAGTGATACGCCGCCTCGGGAGTGAGTAGGACGTAGTCAGGCGGGCTGTCGGCGCGTTGGAAGACCGGTAGGCCGGCGGTACGGGCCATCTTCGCGAGGTCCTCGAACGACCGCAGGGCGACCAGCGTCGTGTCGGAGGGTAGTGGCAGCATGTCTGCGCGCAGGATCAGGCCTGCGTACTGCGCTTCGATGCGGTCGGCTTCGGTGCCAGCCATGGCCTTCACGGTGGTCCGTCCGAGCAGTAGCAGCACGGCGAGGGAGCCGAGCAAGGCGATGGGGCTCCAGAATCGCACTCGGGCGACGGTGGGCGACCACGGGCCAAGCGACAGCTGGCTCACCTCGGAACGCGTGGACGTGAGCGCACCGTTCGCGAGGTGAGTCAGCGGGCTGCGCTCTCCGCTGACGGTCTGCTCGATCTGCAGCTGGGTGGGCGAGATGCGGAAGACGACCTCTGGCTCGAAGGCGCGCAGGCGCGTGCCGTCAGTCGTGCTCTGCACGGAGGCGTGCACGACGAGCTGGTAGCTCTCGAAGTGCACGCCCGTGGCGTTCTCGGTGTCATCGACGATGCGGCGCAGCGCGCCGAGGTCGAGCGTGCCAGTGGCGGCGGCGTGCGCACCCGTGAACTCGCGCTGCGGAGCGAGCACGACGGTGCGCTCCCAGCCGTTCTGCTGGCGCAGCGTGGCAGTGAGCGCGACGGTACCCGTGGGGCGCTCGAGGCGCTCGCCATCGAGGTCGACGTCCACGCCCATCAGCACGGAGCGGGTGAGCTTGAGGAAGACAGGGTCGCCCTCGTGGATTGTGGTCGAGTCATACAGCCCGGGCGGCGCGTCGGCCTCATAGCGGAAGTGCGCACGCTGGGTATACGCGTGCTCCTCGGTGGTCACGCGCAGCGGAGGGCGAGCGTAGGACAGCGACATCAGGAGCAGCGCGAGCGCGGCCACGACGATGCTGCCGAGCGCGACGACCGAGCCGAATGGTGCGTAGACGGTGAGCACGGGCTCGAGGCGCTCGCGCTGGGCCAGCAGCCAGGCGCGCTTGCCCTCCCACCAGCTGTGGTCCCAGCGGTTCCATGCGTTCAGCCTCGGACGCAACGCGCGAGCGCCGCCGCGCTTGCGCAGCAGCGGGTACGCGAAGGCGATCATCGCGAGGGCGGTGAAGCCGAGCGTGGCCCATGGCGGCTTGAGCCAGGCGAGCAGTGATGCGCCGTTGGGGATGCGCAGCCAGAGCTTGCCGGCGATCTCGGACTTACGCGGCTGGTAGGAGTCGACCCAGGTGTTGGCGTCGCCCTTCACGATCACGCGGTCGCGGTTGTCCACGATGACGCGGTGCATGACGAGACCGAGGTCGGGGTTGTGGTAGGCGACGATGTCGCCGAGCTGGTAGTTGTCCGTCTTGCGTGCGATGACGAGGTCGCCGGGTTGCATGCGCGGGGTCATGCTCGAGCCGGCGACGCGCGCGTAGGTCATGGGGCCGCCACAGGCGGACGGCGCGAGGATCAGGTAGCTCACCACGGTGAGCACGAGCGCACTCGCGGCGCCGAGTCGCCTCGGGCGGAGCGTAGTGAGTTGGCGGATGCGCTCGATCACCGTCGTGGTGGTGTTACTGGGCGACGACGACGCGCAGCTCGTCGGCGCTCGCGACCGTGGCCTGGGGGACGGTGGTGTCGCAGGTGATCGCCGCGGCCACGTTGGAGCACGTATACCAGGTCGCGCCGGCCGCCACGAGCTTCAACCTGATCTTCGAGCCGACCGGCGGCGTCGAGTCGAGGTTGAAGGTGACGGTGTCGATGTTCTGTGGTGACGCGACGCCGATGGCGTATACCACCGAGCTCACGGTGTAGCCCGTGATCACGGCAGCGCCGTCACCAGCCCTTGAGGTCGGCGTGGTGTTGGCGGCGGCGAAGGCATAACCCGCGCCGGACAACCCGCCTCCGATGAGAAATAGTGCGATCAGTGGCGTGCGCCACGCGATGAGCAATCCACCCATGTCCGGCTCCCAATTGCGCGCACCCCATGGTGGGCCGCGGCCGGGGCGAGGCTGATGAGGATTCGCCTGATGTCAGGCCTCGGTTTCCCCGAGGCGGGGCGGGGGCTGGCCCGATAGGGAGCGCCCCTAAGGGCATGGACCCCGCCACATGACTGGAGCCAGTTGTGAGGGCCGGAGGGCGTTGGGATACTGGAACCAGCATCAATCGCACTCGCAGCTTGGAGACGCCATGAGCGCCCTGTTCCAGCCGTTCACGCTTCGCGACGTGGAGTTTCGCAACCGCCTGTTCGTCTCGCCGATGTGCCAGTACTCGGCTGGAGACGATGGGGTGCCGACCGACTGGCATCTGGTCCACCTCGGGTCACGGGCGGTGGGTGGCGCCGGCATGGTGATGACTGAGGCCACTGCGGTCTCCCGTGAGGGACGCATCAGCGCGGCAGACCTCGGGATTTGGTCGGAGGAGCAGGTCACGGCGTTCAAGCGCATCACCTCGTTCATCGAGGAGCACGGCGCGGTCCCGGCGATCCAGCTCGCGCACGCGGGGCGCAAGGCCTCGACACATCTTCCCTGGGACGGCGTCAGCGGGCCGGTGGACGTGGGGGAGGGCGGTTGGGAGCCGGTTGGTCCGAGCCCGCTCGCGTTCAACGAGGGCTACGCCGAGCCGCATGAGTTGACCACCTCGGAGGTCCGCCAGGTGATCGACGACTTCGCAGCGGGAGCGGAGCGCGCTGCGCGCGCGGGCTTCCGCGTGATCGAGATCCACGAGGCGCACGGCTACCTCATCTCGCAGTTCCTGTCGCCGTTCTCGAACCAGCGCACTGACGAGTACGGCGGCGACTTCGCCGGTCGCACGCGCCTCGGCGTCGAGGTGGCTCGTGCGATCCGTGAGTCGGTCGGGCGCGACACGGCAGTGATTGTGCGCGTCTCGGCCAGCGAGTACGTCGAGGATGGCTGGGATCTCGAGCAGACGATCGCGCTCAGCGCGGAGCTGAAACAGGCGGGCGTGGACTTCATCGACGCGTCGTCAGGTGGCAACCTGCCGCATCAGAAGCTGCGTGTGTATCCGGGCTACCAGGTGCCATTCGCGCGCGCGATCCGCGAGCAGGCGGGTATCCCGACGGGTGCGGTTGGCCTCATCACTTCGGCGTCTCACGCCGACGCGATCATCGCGGGTGGGGACGCCGACGCTGTGTTCATGGCTCGGGAGGAGCTGCGCGACCCGTACTGGCCGCTGCACGCGGCTGCCGAGCTCGGCGACGAGATCACGTGGCCGAAGCAGTACGCACGTGCCAAGCGCTAGACGCGCCGGGCTCTCGAGCACGAAACAGCCCCGTCACTGCCGGGGCTGTTTCGTGTGTCGCGATGTGCGTTTGCTAGGGCTTGGCGGTCGCGCTCGGCGTCGCCTTGGGTGAGGCACCGGCGGCTGCACCAGTGGTCACGGCGACAGGCTGGCCGTCGCGGACGCTTTGCTGGCCGACCACGACGATCTGGTCGCCAGCCTTGAGGCCGCCGATGATCTCGACGTTCGCTTGGTCGGTGAGGCCCGTCTGCACGGCCTTGAAGACGGCCTTGCCATCGACGACGGTCACGACCTTGCCTTGCAGCACCGCTGTGGCGGGCACGAGGAGCGCATCGTTCTTCTGCGCCGTAACCATCGAAACCTCAGCGAACATGCCGGCCTTAAGCAGCGCGTCTGGGTCGCCGGCCAGCACTTTCACCTCGAAGGTGTGGGCGCGGGCGTCGCCGGTCGGGGCGACCGAGGCGACCTTGCCGCTGAACTTCTTGCCGGGGAAGGCCGCAACGGTGAGGTCAGCCTGGAGGTTCGGCTTCACGAGCGCGATGCGCCCTTCCTCGACCGTCAGTCGCACCTCGACTCCGCGGGCCGCGAGGACAAAGATCGGGGCGGCCGGGCTGGCGCCGGCGCCGGCCTCAAGCAGCTTCTGGGTGACCACGCCGTCGAACGGGGCGATGACGTTGGTTTGGTCGAGCAGCGTGCTCGCGGTGCCGAGTGCGGCTTGCGCCTGAGCGACTGCGGCCTGAGCGGCGCGAATGTCACTCTCGGTGTAGGGCACGCGCTTGTTCTCGAGGTTGCTGCGTGCGCTGTCGACGGCCGAACGGAGCGCGGCCAGGTCTGACGGCGACGGGTTGAGCAGCTGGTCGCGTCTGGTCTTCGCGGTAGCCAGAGCCTGGTTCGCTGATTCCTGATTGTTCAGCGCGGTCATGTATGCCGCGTTCGCTCCGAGCAGTGCGGTCGAGTTCGTGCCGGGCGAGAAACCGATCGAACCGACCCCGCTCTGCAGGTTTGAGGCAACTGCGTCGGTCACGTCCTTCGAGAGTGGCAGTGTGATGTTGTTGCACGGCACGCCGGTCGCGATGCCGATGCCCTGATTGCAGACGATATAGATACTGCCGAGCAGGGTGGCTTTTGCGTTCGCAACCGCAGATACCGAGTTGTCGGCGGCGGCCTTCGCCGTCGCCACGGCTGCCTCGGCGGTGCTGACGTCGGAGAGCAGCGGGGTCTGGAGCTGGTTGTACTTCGCCAAGGCGGCGTCGTAGGCCGACTGTGAGGCAGCGATGTCCGTGGCCTTCGAACCGATGAGCATGCCGTCGAGGCGTGCCTGGGCGGCTGCGACGTTGGCCTGTGCGCCCGCGACCTGCGAGGGCAGCGTGCCTGCGTCGATGCTCGCGAGGCGGTCACCGGCGCGCACAGATGTGCCGACATCTACGAAGATGCCGCTAATCTGGCCTGCGGTACGCGGTGTGATGTTCACCTGCTGGCTCGACTGGATCGCGCCGGAGTACGTCAGCACGTTTTGAATCGAGCCGGGCTTCGCCGGGCCCAGTTGGACGGGCGTAGCTGCCTGGCCGCTTGGCTTCGCCTCGTCCTTCGAGGTGCAGCCGACCAGCGCCGCGCCGAGCAGGGCGATGCCGGCGAGCAATGCCGCGGTCGTTCGAACTCGTGTCTGTCCCATGGTGCCCTCTCCTCCAACGGAGTGTGTCTGCTGTCGTGTGTCAGTCATCGCTGCTGTCTCCGTCGCCGCCGCCAGGCATGGCCGGCAGCGCGGGTCGCTGCCGGCCATGCCTGGCGAGGCGGAGTCCTCGGAGCCCGAGCCGTTCCAGGCTCTGGAAGAGCGTGTAGACGACCGGGATCAGTACCAGCGTGAGCGCGGTCGATGAGATGACGCCGCCGAGCACGGTGGCTGCGAGCGGTGCGCGCAGCTCGGCGCCTTCGCCGATGTTGAGCGCGGTCGGGAGCAGCGCGATCGCGATCGTGAGGCTCGTCATCAGGATTGGGCGTAGGCGCGCCGGGCCAGCCTCGAGTAGCGCATCGGTGACGGACATGCCGGCATCGACGTTCTGGTTCGTGCGGTCGACGAGCAGGATGCCGTTCTTGATGGCGAGACCGACCAAGAGGATGAGGCCGATCATCGAGAACACGCTGAACACGTAGCCGAAAGCGAACAGCCCAAACATCGCACCGCCGATCGCAACCGGGAGCGAGAAGAGGATCGTGAGCGGGTGGACCAGCGAGTTGTAGAGCACCGCCATCAACAGGTAAGCGAGCAGCACCGACGCGCCGAGGGCGGTGAACAGCTGGCCGAAGCTTTCGGCCTGCCGCGCGCCGTCGCCAGCGATCTCGACGGTGTAGCCGTTTGGTAGCTTCGGGTCAGCAGCGATCTTCGTGAGGACGGGTGTAACCTCACCCAGCGAGACGCCGGTGTCGAGATCCGCACCGACACTCACGACGCGCTTCCGGTCGAAGTGGTCGATCTGCGTCGGGCCGGCGATCTCCTTGATGTCGGCCACCTGTCGCAATGCGACGGTGCCGCCGCTCTGCGTGGGGATCGGGAGGTCGCCGACACGCGCGATGTCTGACCTCGAACCCTGGTTGAACTGGAGGCGCACGTCCTGCTGCGTGCCGTCAGGCTCCTGGTACTTGGTCGCAACGACGCCAGCGAAGGCGCTGCGCACGATCAGGCCGATGGTCGAGGAGTTCGCACCGGCGTCGGCGGCACGCAGCTGGTCGACGTGGATCGAGAGCTGCGGCTGCCCGATGGGGGCGCCGTTGGTGACGTTGATCAGACCGGGCGTGTTCTGGAGCTGCGCTTGGATTTGGGTCGCGGCACTCGAGATGCCATCGAGGTCAGGGCCGGAGATGCGTAGCGAGGCCGGCTGTCCGTTGCCGTTGCCGATTGAGGCGACCACGCTGACTTTTGCACCAGGGACGTCCGCGAGCTGCTGCCGCATCTCGGTAACCAGCTTGAAGATGTCCGACCGGCCACTGCTCTTTGGCTTCACCTGTCCGGTGATGTTGCCGTAGCGCGCCTGGCCGACCGAGCTGCCACCGAAGAAGCCGGTCTGACCGACGCCAATCGACGCAGTGACGGTCTCGACTTCCGGCATCCCCATCAGGCGCTGCTCGATCTGGCGCATGACGGCGTCGTGCGCAGCGAGCGAGGTGCCGGGAGGCGCCTCGGTGCTCACGGTGAAGTAGCCATCGTCGCTGACGGGGACGAATTCGGCGGGGACGGCACCCGTGGCGACCAGTCCTATGCCGGCGAACACGGTCGAGGCAGCGAGGATGCAAACGATGAAGCGATGACGCAGTGACCAGACGAGCGTGCGGCTATAGCCGCGCTCGAGCTTGCCGAAGCGGGCGTCCCACCACCGGCCGAAGCGGTCGAAGAGGCCGGTGCCGTGCTCGTTCTCGGCCTTGATGAAGCGCGCCGCGAGCAGCGGGGTGAGCGTGAACGAGACGGCGAGAGAGACCAGCGTTGCGGCCGCGATGGTGAAGCCGAACTCGCGGAAGAAGCCACCGATCTGGCCGCGGACGAGTCCGGTTGGAGCGAAGACCACGACATCGACGAGGGTGATCGCGACGGCGGCGAGGCCGATTTCTGCACGGCCCTTAAGCGCTGCATCGAACGGTTTCTCGCCTTGTTTGAGGTGTCTCAGGATGTTCTCGAGTACGACGATCGAGTCGTCGACGAGGATGCCGATGGTCAACGTGAGTCCGAGCGTGCTGAGGAAATTCAGACTGAAACCCATGAGCTGCATGAGGATGAACGTCGTGAGCAGCGTCGATGGGATCGAGAGCAGTACGATTGCCGCAGCGCGAGGGTTATGCAGGAAGAGCAGGAGGATGATGCTGGTCAGGATAACGGCAATGCCGAGCTCGTTCTGAATACCATCGAGCGAGGCACGGACGAACGGGGTCGAGTCCTGCACCACCTGCAGGTGGCTCGAGGCTGCCAGCTTCAACTCCATTGCGGGCAGGTTCTTGCGGATCGACTCGGTAACGTCGGTGAGGTTGGAGCCGCTCTGCTTGCCGATTGCGATCAGCAGCGCCTGACGCCCGTTCACACGCGTAATCTGTGATTGCTGGGTGGCGCTCTCGCTGACCGTCGCGACATCGCGAATGCGCACCTGACCTGCGGCCGTGCCACCGACCACAATGTTCCCAAGGTCCTGCGGGTTGGTGAAGAGCCCGTCGACTTCGAGGGCGACCGAGCGAGGGCCCTGGGTGATGTTGCCCCCCGGCAGCGAAGCGTTCGCTGCGGTCAGGGCGATCTGCACCTGCTGGAGCGAGATGCCGTAAGCGCCAAGACGCACGGGGTCCACGTCGATGTGGATCTCCTCCTGGCGGCCTCCAACCAGTGAGACCTGGGAGACGCCGTTTACCTGCTCGATTGCCGGCAGGAGGTCGTCGTGCGCGGACTTGTAGAGGGCCTGCGGGCTGACGGCGTCATCGACGAGGGCCAGTTGCATCACCGGCACAGCGTCAAGCGCGATCTTCTGGACGGTCGGTGTCTTCACGCTGCTCGGAAGGGTTGCGGCGATGTTGTTCACGCGCCGTTCGACATCGGCGGAGATCTGGAGCTCGTTTGCCTGGTCGGTGAACCGCACGACGATGACCGAGAACCCATCGCCGGATGAACTGGTCATTGTGTCGATGTTGTTCAGGCCGGCGACGGCATCCTCGATCGGCTTCGTGACCTGGAGCTCGATCTCGCGCGGGTTCGCACCGGGGTAGATGGTCGAGATCGTGACGACCGGGATCTTCACGTTCGGGAAGTTGTTGATCGGCAGCGTGCGGTACGCGATCAGACCGGCGACCGCGAGCGACAGGAAGATCGCAGCGGTGGCCCAGTGACGGGTGACGGCAAAACGTGTGATACCCAACCTACGCCTGGCTTCCCACCGCAGCGGTCTGCGGGTCGCGTGCGGACGCTTCGCGCTCGATAAGCGCGGCGAGTGCGGTCATGCCTCGATGCAGGGCACCGAGGTCGTCAGCGGTCATCTGCTCGAAGAAGCGGGTCACGCTCTGCGAGCCAGCGGTGAGGATGTCGTTCACGAACTCGGCGCCACGGGGCGTGAGGGTGACGAGCACCGCGCGACGGTCGGAGGGGTCGTGGCTGCGCTCGGCGAGGCCGAGTGTCTCCATGCGGTCGAGGAGGGCCGTGGCGGCGTTCTTCGACATGCCAAGCTCCTCCGCGATGTTGCCGATGCGGATGCTGGTGCGGTGGTAGAGGACGAGCATCGCCTTCACCTGGGGCATGGACAGGTCAGCGTCCATCCAAGCTTCGGGCGGGGAGACGGTGGCGTGCGCGCTTGCGACGCGGCACATCAGGTCGGTCAACTCGGTGATCAAGGTGCGTCGGGATGTCCGTGATGCCATGATCGAGATGTACCACGGTTTGGAGATAGTTCCAAGAGCAGTGACTGTCTTCCTGACAGGGAAGTTCACTTCATTACGAACGAATGTGGAGACGTGATGGAACCGATCGTTCAGGTCATGGAGCTGTTCCGGCACCAGCGCGCCGTCCGCACGTTCCGCGACGAGCCCGTCACCGACGAGGTACTGCACACGGTGCTGGAAGCCGCGAGGCACGCACCCTCGGGCTCGAACACGCAACCGTGGCGCTTCCTCGTGCTGCGCGATGCGGGGGTGAAGGCTGACCTGAGCTTCGAGTACGAGCTGGCCCAGGCGACGCGAGCCGGGCGCCCCTCGCCGAGTCGGGAGCAGGCTGAGGCGGGGATGATCGCCCGAGCGCCGGTGGTGGTCGTGCCGTGCGTCACGGTGCCGGGACGGACGGGCCATGCCGGGTTCCAGACGGGCGCCTCGATCTATCCGGCGTGTCAGAACCTGATGCTCGCCGCGCGAGCGCTCGGGCTGGGGAGCGTGCTGACCACGACCCATCGCATTCGGCGTGCCGAGATCCATGCGCTGCTCGGCATTCCCGTGACCTACGAGAGCGCCGCGCTGATCCCGCTCGGCTGGCCCGGCCGCGCGTACGGGCCGAACCGTCGCGAGCCGGTCGAGATGGCGGTGTGCTTCGACCACTGGTCCGAGTAGGGGCGTCACCGCTCGATAATTCATCAGATGATGAAATAACACACACTGGCCCTTGTGGAAATTCCCGTTGAGTCAGAAATCAGAGTGCGGGCGAGTTGTGAAGTGGCTGTGAGCCTCCGGCGGCGGTTCGGTGGGTCTCGGAGGCAGGCCAGCAACAACAAGAAAGCCGCCTCGCGGCGGCCTCCAAGGTTTCGTGGCGGGTGTGGTTAGCGGCGGCCGCCCAGGCGCTGGAACACGTCGCCGATCTGCGCTTCGCGTGCGGCGCACTCGGGGCAGAGCACGGACTTCGTGCGGAACTTCGTGCCGCCCTTGGTGACGTAGGTGCCGCAGAGCGCGCACTTTCCCTCGATGCCACCCTCGCCGTACTTATAGGCGCCCATCTCCTCGAGGCGAGGCGCTGACGGGGCGGCAGCGGCGACTGGTGCAGCCTCGGCGGCAGGAGCCGGGGCGGCGGCTGCAGCTGGAGCCGCGGCAGCGGGCGCGTCGGCTGCGGGGGCAGCGGC
>QWQU01000045.1 GCA_003670735.1 Chloroflexota bacterium
GGCCACCGAACACCTCGACGGATTCGATGAGGTTGCCGATGCACCGGCCATCGCCGATGCCGGCGTTGCTCTGCAGCGCACCGCCGACAGCGCCCGGGATGCCGATCGCAAACTCGAGGCCACTGAGGCCGGCGTTCGCCGCAGCATGCGCGAGCGCGGGGAGCATCACGGCAGCACCGACGCGCACGGAGTCGCCCTCGAAGGTCATACCCCCGCAGGCAGAGCGCAGCGAGATCACGACGGCATCGATGCCGTCGTCAGAGACGAGCAGGTTCGAACCACCACCGATCACGCGCAGGGGCAGACGGAAGCCAGCGGCCCAGAGCAGCAACTGCTCGAGCTGCACCAGGTCCTTCGGCACGGCGTAGTAGCGCGCAGGCCCACCGAGGCGCATGTAGGTATGCCGCGCGAGCGGCGCGTTCTCTACGATCTCGATGCCGGGCGGCAGTGGAATCGGCATCAGTCGATGGTAGGGCTGTCGATCGTGGCGCGCATCGCGCTAGGCACCGAGCGCCGCAAGGATCTCGTCGAGGTGGTTGCCCTCGTGGCGCGCGCCGATGCGGCCAATCATGTCGCCGGCCGACTCCTCGCCACGCGGCGTCGTCAGCACCTTCACCAAGACTTCGTCGTCAGGCATCGCATCGAGCGCTGCCCGATGGCCGGCGTGGATCTCGTCAATCAGCTCTGAGGCGCTCAGCTCGGCGCGCTCTTTCACCTGGTCCGCGTTGATCTCGTCGATCGGTCGTGGCGGCGGCGGAGTGTTCCCAGCGTCGAGGTCAGCGACGCGCCGCAGGACAGCGGGGACGGGATTGCCGCGGGCGGCGAGGTGGCTGAGCGCGTCGCGCACACGCCAGAACCCAGTGAGCAGCGGCTGTTCGGGGTTGGCCTCGAGCTGCGGACGGATCGAGGTGAGGCGCTGCTCGGCGGCCTCCAGCGCTGCGATCAGCTCATCGCGGGTCATCGTGTGCTCCTCGAACCTGCGGCGCGGGGCGAGTCTAGCACCGGGCAGGCCGAGACTAGCGGAGGCATTGTCCGACGAGCGCGGTGGCCGCCGGGATGCCGAACGGGAAAGCCTCGGTCCACAGCGCGTTCGCCTGCGTGACCGTCGCGCCGGGGATGAAGCCGACGAAGCTCCCGTCGGGACGGGAGGCCCACACGCGGAGGCCGGCGCGACTGCAGCCAGTGGCAGTGAGCAGGTCATCGTCGCTCCCGCCACCGAAGACGAAAGCGCCGACGGACGGACCGGGACGGTCGCCTGAGGTGATCGCGCCGAAGCCCTTGGCCGAGCGACCGGGCTGGCTCGAGAAGACCGATAGGCGGTAGGCGCCGTGGCTCGGCGCGGTGAGCAGCGAGTAGTCGGTGACGACGACGTAGTAGCGCCGCGACGCGGATGCCGTGAACAGCAGCACGGCGTCGTTGCCGAGCAAGCCTCGCTCGATCGGGGTCGAGGTGCTGTCGAGTGTGGCGGTGCTCGAACCATCCGCGCGCGCGACGAGGATCACCGCATTCGCGAGCGTGCTCTCGGCGGTGATTGCGACAGTCTGGCCGTCCTGCAAATCGAGCGTGTAGAGATCGATGTCGCCGTAGAAGTCGAAGCTTCCCGTAACGAAACTGTCGAGTGCCAGAACACGACCGTCATCAGGATCGGCGATGCGGGACATGGGCTGATCGGAGGAGAGCGTGAAGCTCGATGCCCTCGGCACTGTGACTGTGATCGCATACGGCGCGTTCGCAACAGCATCGAACTTCAGACTCGCGGCTTTGTCGTCGCTCGTCGAGCGCGCGACTCGTTCGCCGGTGGGATCGTAGACGCTCAGCACGGCATCAGCGCTGTCCGCACGCACCGTTACCTCGACGTCGGTGAGGGTACGCACGAGGTAGCCGCGCTGCTCGTAGCGCGAGCCGAGCTGGACTCGATCGCTCGCGATGGGCGGGCCAGCGATGCGCCTGTACTGACGCTGGCCCAACTCGCCAGGCGCGTTGAGCTGCGCGCGCATGCGCTCGATCGCCTGTGAGCCAGAGAGCGCGAGCATGAAGTTCGTCGAGGGGAAGCGCAGTTGGATGACGCCAATTACCTCGCCGCTCGAGTTGAGGAGTGCACCACCACTCGCACCGGGCGCAGTCGCGGCATCGGTCTGCACGTACTGCAGCTTGAGCGGGCCACCCTGGCGGATGCGCGACAGCAAACCTCGAGACACCGTCGGTCGTGGGTTCGTCTCGCGCTCGGCGGGATAGCCGATCGCGAAGACATCGCTGCCGTTGTCGATGCGCGTCGGATCAGCGAAGCGCAGCGGCGTGATGCCGGGCACATCCCCAACTCGAATCACCGCGAGGTCGGCGAGGCTGTCCTCGGCGACGACGGGGGCATCGCGGAAGACGCGGCCGTCGGGGAAGCGCAGGCGCACGGTGTCGTATGGCCAGACGACGTGCGCGTCGGTGAGCACGTAGCCGCCCTCGAAGTAGATGCCACTGCCGGTGGCGATTGGGGTGTCGATGAAGGCGATGGCAGGCGCGGCGCTCGCGTAGAGCGCATCGCCGGTGCTCGTCGGTGTCGCGGCATCAACCGGGCGCACGAGCGCGAGGCCGAGGCAGACAGCGAACGTGACGAGGAGTGCGCGGAGTGTCATGGCGCGCACCGTACGGCGACGCGGTGCATCACGCTACCGCGCCGCCTCGGTGCAGTCGGAGCTAGAGGAGTGCCCCAGCGGCGAGCGAGCCGATCGTGCGACCACGCTCCCGGATGCGCTGTGCGTTCACGAAGCCGTTGGTGGTGAAGCCGACCGACAGGCCAGTCTCGGGGTCGCCCCACGCGAGCTGACCACCGGCACCAGCGTGGCCGAACGCACGCGGCGAGGCGTGCTCACCGTAGCCACGCTCGATCGGCAGGTCACCGGCGATGATCACGCTCAGGCCGCGGTTGGCAGGGCGGCCCGTCGCCTCATCGACCTGGTCTTCGCGCGTGCGGACGGTTGTGGCGTACTCGATCGTCTCGGGCTTGAGCGGCGCGAAGGCGCCGGAGTCTTCGACGCTGACGAGGCGCTGGTAGAAGAGGGCGAGGTCGCCCGCGCCCGCGAAGCCGCCGGCGCCCGGCGTGCCTGCTCGACGCTGCGACGGCAGGTTGAAGTGCAGCACAGTGTCGACATTGGCCTCGCTGCCGCCTTCACCGCTGGGCTGGTCGACGTACACGACATCAGCAGCGCGGTGATGCAGCTCGTCGGGCAGACCAACGAAGAGCTCAGGCACGCCCATCGGGTGCGTGATGCGCTGGCGCACGTAGTCGCGGAAGTCCATGCCGGTGCGGCGATAGATCATCTCGACCAAGACCCAGTGCGCCGAAGTGGCGTGGTACTGGTAGCGCGAGCCCGGCTCCCAGTTCAGGCGCCAGCCCTGCATGCGCTCGAGCCGCAGTTCGCGGTCTTCCCAAAGGCGCGGGTGCATCGGCGCGCTGGGGAAGCCGGCAGTGAACGTCAGCACCTGCTCGACGGTGATGACGTCCTTACCCTCGGTGCCGAACTCGGGAATGATGTCGACGATGCGCTCGTCGAGGCGGAGCTTGCCGTCCTCGATCAGTGCCCAGAGCGCGGTTGCGACCACACCCTTCGTCGCCGAGTAGAGGCAGTAGGTGTGCTCGTTGGTTGCGGGCTGGGTCACGCCGCCCGCAGTGACAGTGCCGAAGGTTCGCACCGCGGCGAGCTTGCCGTGGCGGCCGACGGCGATCTGTGCGCTCGGCAGGCCTTCGGTGACCTGACGCTCGACGTATTCATAGAGGCGGTCGAGGCGTTCGGAGCCGAGTCCGATCTCCTCGGGTGTCCCGGCGATGAACTGCTGGTCGATCACGGCGTCCCCCTTTGCCGGCGAGCCGGCATCCGCACGCGATCCGCGAGAGCGCGAACCCGCGCGCAGCCTACTCCAGCGCGCGCATCCTCGGCACGGTTAGGTAGGTCACCGCCATCGCGATCACGAGCAGGCCAGCGAGGCCGCCGATCGCCCACTGCGGGCCGACGAACGAGGCAAGGATGCCAACGAGGAACGTACCGACCTGGACGAGTGCGAACTGCATGAACCAGACCGACATCACGCGACCTCGGTACTCCTCCTCGGAGTAGACCTGAATCAGGACCTGGCCGATCGCCATGCGGCCCGACTGGCCGGCGCCGATGAAGATCATGATCGGCAGCGTGATCCAGAAGTTATGCGAGATCGAGAAGGCGACGATGCCGATACCGAGCAGCGCGCCCCAGAGGACCATCATCTTGCCTCGGCCGCGTGCGGCGCCGGAGGCGACGAACATCGCACCGACGATCGCGCCGATGCCCTGGATGCTCTGCATGACGCCCTGCATCACACCGGATTGCTCCGAGGTGCAGTCAGGCTCGTGACACAGCACTTCGCGGACGAAGCCCGGCATGAGCATCGTGTACGGCATCGCGACGATCACGATCAGGAAGTTGACGGCGATCAGCATGCGAATCGTCGGGTCCTTCGCGACGTACTTCATGCCGTCGACGAGGTCAGTAAAGCTCCCGCTCCCGCGACGACCTCCGCGACCGCGCGCACCGGCGGCACCTGCACCACCACCGCGCTGGTACTCGAAGATCGGGTGAGCAGGGAGACGGATGGTGAAGGTCACGGCGAGGAAGTACATCCCAGCCATGACCCAGAAGACCGAGGCGGGCGACAGCGCTGCGATCAGGAAGCCGGCGATGCCGGGGCCCATCAGCTGCATGAGCGTCTGACCGGACGCATTCACACCGATCGCGTTCATCAAACGATCGGGGCCGACGAGGTCGGAGATGATCGACTGCCGCGCCGGCATCATCAGCGAGTTCACGCCACCCTGGAGGAACGCGCTGAGGAAGAGGTGCCAGAACTCGAGATGCGTACCGAACATGCCGGCCGCAAAGATCGCGAGCACCGCCGCGTTGACGACGTTAAACATCTGCGCGGCTTGAATGATGGTCTTCTTCGGCGCGCGGTCCGCGAGCACACCACCAACCGGCGACAGCAGCAGGCCAGGGACGGCATTCGCGAGCGCCATCGTCCCAAGCGCAGCGAACGATCCGGTGAGATGGAAGACGAGCCAGCCGCGCACGACGAGCTGCATCTGCATCGAACCGAACTGCATGATGTTGCCGAGGTAGAGCAGTCGGAAGTTCGAGTCGCCCAGCGCACCGAACGTACGCTGGAGCCAGCTCTGCTCGTTTACGAGACCCGGCTTCTCCGCTACTCCAATTGGTGCGGCGCTCTCGGCCATCGTGCGCTCAATTCTTCGGGAAAGGCGAGCCATGCGGCTGCGCAACGTGATTCAGTTGCGCTGAACTTTATCACGTTCCTGTTCACGTCATAGGACGAGTACGGAAGAATTCGCACGCTTACGGAACGGTGATCACGACCTTGCCGAGATGCGTCTGCGACTGCAGATGCCGATAAGCATCTACTGCTGACGTGAACGTAAATGTCTGATCGATCACCGGTCGCAACTCGCCCTGTGTGATCGCGCAGTTCATGCGCTCGAACATCACGCGATTGCCGACGTTGATGCGCGTCGCGACCACACGACCCGGCAGCGGAGACGGCTCAGTCGGCTGCCCGGCGAGGCCGCCGATCAGCACGACGTGTCCATCGATCCGCGTGGCGGCCATCGACTTCGCGTACGTGCCCGCGCCGCCCACCTCAAGCACGAGGTCCACACCACGACCGCCGGTGAGTTCGAGGGCGACCTGCTCCCAGTCCTCACGCTCGCGGTAGTTGATGGTCTCGTCGGCGCCGAGCTCGCGGGCACGCTCGAGCTTCTCATCGCTGCTCGAGGTGACGATCGTGCGCACGCCACCGAGGTGAGCGAACTGCAGCCCAAAGATCGAGACGCCACCAGTACCGAGGAACAGCGCGGTCGATCCCGGGCGCAGGCGGCCAACCTCGTAGATGCCGTTCCAGGCGGTCAGCGCGGCACACGGCAGCGTCGAGGCCTCCTCGTACGACAGGTGTGCCGGCACGTGCACGAGCCCAAGCGCGGGCAGCACGACCTGCTCGGCGAGCATGCCGTCTACCGTGCCGCCGAGCGCGAGTCGCGTGTACTCGGCAGTGCGGTCGCCGTCCGGCCATGCCGGGAAGAAGCAGCCGGCGACGCGGTCGCCCACTGCGAACTGCGTGACGCCGTCACCGACCGCGATCACCTCGCCCGCACCATCGGATACCGGAACGACGGAGGTGCGCGCACTGCGCAGGATGCCGAGGTCGCGATAGTTCAGCGAGACGGCATGCACCTTTACGAGCACGTCACCATGGCCGGGCTGCTGCTCCGGGACATCGACGATCGTGAGGCCGTCGATCCCGGCACCGGGGGTCACCTGGTATGCGCGCATGCTCGTGTCCTTCCGCGTGTCGAGGGTGTGTCGCGGCGCGCAGTGTAGCCCGCGTACGGGTACCGGGTATCGGCCAGCGACTGGTAGGCTACGCGGGCTCCCGTCCCGTTCAGCCACGCATCTGGAGGCGGCGATGCCACAGCTCTTTCCTCGCATCTACTACGGCTGGGTGATGGTCGGCACGGCGCTCGCGATTAACGTCGCGTCGTCGCCGCTCAACGCCGTCGTCTTCTCGTTCTTGATCGGCCCGATCTCCGACGACCTCGGTGTGCCGAAGAGCGCACTGGCGTGGTCGCTGACGCTGCGTCTGTTTGCAGCCGGACTCACCGGGCCGTGGGTCGGCCCACGCATCGACCGCTACGGCGCGCGCTGGCTGGGCGCGGCATGTGGCGTGATCGGCGGCTCCGCGATGCTGTTCCTCGCGGGGGCGCACTCGCTGTGGGTCGTACTCGCGCTGTTTACGTACTCGGGGCTCGCGGGCTTTGGTGGACCGGCCGGTCAGCTGCTGACGCAGGTGCCGCTCGCGAAGTGGTTCGTGCTACAGCGTGGGCGTGCGCTCGCGATCGCGACGACGGGCATGGCACTCGGCACCGTGTTCACGATCCCGCTCACGCAATGGATGGTCACAAACCTCGGCTGGCGCATGACCTCGGCGATCTTCGGCGTCGCTGTAATCGCGATCATCGCGCCGGTCAGCATCATCTTCGTGCGGCGATCACCCGAGGACCTCGGACTACACCCCGACGGCGCCGCCGAGGCGTACGCGCCCACGATCGGCGGGCCTGTCACGCGCGCGATGCGCCTCACCACCAACGAGAACTGGACTGTGGCGGAGGCAATGCGCACGCCGGCGATGTGGCTGTTGCTCGTTGCGACAGCAATTGCTGGTGCAGTGCTCACGGGCACGCTCGTGTACCGCGTTGCGTTCTGGCAGAGCCTCGGCATGTCGCCGACGCTGGTGGGCCTTGGCACCGCACTCGATCCACTGTGCGTGGTGTTCTCGGCGCTCGCGTTCGGGATGGTGGCCGACAAGATCGCGATTCGCTATCTCGGATTCGTCGGGCTGCTTGGCTTCGGTGCTTCGGTTGTGCCGATGATCTTCTCGCATGGCGAGACGTGGACGATCCTCGCACACGGGGCACTGTGGGGCATCGCAGCGGGCGGCTACATCACGCTCAACAACATGGTGTGGCCGAACTACTACGGCCGTGAGTTCATCGGCGCGATCCGCGGGATCGTGCTGCCGGTCTCTGTGATCGCATCCGGCGCCGGCGCGCCGCTCGTCGGCTACCTGCTCGACGCGTTCCCGCCGCAGGTGGTGTGGACGGTCTCGACCGCGACGTTCTGGGTGGCGGCGGTACTCGTGCTGCTCGCACGCCCGCCCCGGATGGCACCGGGACGGGCGACGCAGCCAACGGTCGAGGCAAGCGCCCAGCCCGCGAGCTAGCGCAGCGGCACGTCCTCGTCGCTCTCGATCTTGGCAGGGTCGAGGTCCATGCCGAGGCCTGGCTGCTCGGACAGGCAGATCTTGCCGAGCCGTCGCACGGGCGGCGCGAGCAAGAAGAACTCGTTCGTCACGCTCGACTTCACGAGGTCCTCGACGCTCGGGCAGACGTCCGGTGACTGCGCGGCGACGATGTGCATGCTCACGTTCGCACGCGCATGCGGCATCAGCTTCACGCCCTCGGACACCGACGCGATCGCCGCGATCTTCGTAAGCTCGCTGATGCCACCGGCGATGAACACGTCGGGCTGCAGGTAGTCGACCGCTTCCTGCGCGATCAGCTCCTGTGCGCCCCAGCGCGTGAACTCGCCCTCACCACCCGCAATCGCGATCGGCGAGGCGCGGCGAATCGCGGCGTACGAGCTGATGCGGTCGGGCTGCACCGGCTCTTCGATCCACTTCACGTCGTAGTCGACCATGCGCTCCGCCATATCGACGGTGTAGCGCACGTCCCAGCTCTTCCACGCGTCGAACATGATCTCGACGTCCGGGCCAGCAGTGTCACGCACGGTCTCGACCAGCTCGAGGTTCTTCGCCATGCCATCGCGGCCGTGCTGAGGACCATAGCGGAAGAACCATTTCTGACCTCGATAGCCGAGTGCGATGTGATCCTTCACACGCTGGCGTACGAGCTCGGGCTCCAGCGAGTAGCCGAGCGTGCTCGCGTACATCGGCACTTCCATGCGCGCCGCACCACCGAGCAGACGCCACACGGGCTGATTGAGCGCGCGGCCCTTGAGGTCCCAGAGCGCGTTGTCGATCGCGCTGATCGCGAGCATGCCCGGGCCCTTACGAGCATTCGGGACTGATCGATACATCGCGTCCCAGAGCAGCTCCGTGGCAAACGGATCGGAACCGACGAGCAGGCGCTCGAACTGGGCGACCATGTGTACGGTCTCAGCACCGATCGTGCCGGCACGACCGGTGACACCCTCGTCGGTGTCGATCTCCAGGAAGATGCCTTCCATGCGGTACTTGCCGTCGCTGATCTTCGGCATCGCGGGCGGGCCGCCCATGCTCACGGCGAAGTTCTGCTCGTAGAGGTCGATCGGGCGCGCCTGGCGCTCCTCGCGAAACTCGCCGTCGTACTCGAACGTGCCCGTCACACGTCGCGCGCGCACTGCCGTGATCTTCATGTCGTGCCCCCTCGCTTCGAGGCGCACGATACACCGCGCACGAGGCGCCGCGAGGCTCAGCGAGCAGCCCCTACGCGATGAGCGGCAGGGTCATGCAGAAGACATTGCTCGCCGCATCCGAGCGCTCGAGCCAGAGCGATCCACCATGCGCCTCGGCAATCTGCTTCGAGATCGCAAGGCCCAGACCGGTGCCACGGCTGGTGCGGCGACTGTGCTCACCTCGGTAGAACTTTTCGAAGATGCGCACCTGGTCGGCAGGGGCGATCGGGTGGCCGGTGTTGATCACCTCGATACGCGCGGCGCCCTCGCCGCTTAACACGCGCAGCCAGACCTGTGCGCCGTCGTCGGCGTACTTCACGGCGTTACCGAGCAGGTTCGCGAGCACC
This sequence comes from Chloroflexota bacterium, assembly GCA_003670735.1. GTDB lineage: Bacteria > Chloroflexota > Dehalococcoidia > UBA2979 > UBA2979 > RH-chloro-G1. The sequence goes on from QWQU01000045.1 coordinate 9,389, forward strand.
TGGCGGAGACGGCGGCGATCGGCGCGTACCAATAGCGTGTCGATCGGCACGTCGACGTAGAGCGGCATGTGCCGCGCCTCGGCCTGCGTGCGGTGGAGTTCGGCCATCTCACGCGCGAGCGCGCCGAGGTCGATCGTGTCGAAGTCGAACTGCATCTGCCCGGCATCGAGCGACGCGGAGTCGAGCAGGTCACCGATTAGCTCCTGCATGCGTTCGACGTTTCGATCCATCATCTCGAGCATGCGTCCGTCTTCGGGCGGTGCGACCGGCGTGCGCGAGTCGCGCATCAGCTCGATCGTCGAGGCGATGACCGTCAGCGGCGTGCGCAGATCGTGACTGACGATCGAGACGAGGTCGCGGCGCAGGCCTTCGGCTTCGACGATCGCAGTGACATCACGCACACGAACGAGCAGGCCCGGTGTCTCGCGATCGCTGCGCGCAAAGTTTTCCGCCGTGAGCTGCAGTGAGCGCCCGTTCACCTCGAGGTCGATCGGCACGGGACGCGGCGCCTCACCTGCCGCGAGCACGGTGAGCTGACCAAGCAGCTCAGCGCCGAGCACGCGCTGCATCGCGAAACGATCGCCAATCACCGAGCGCGCATCGATGCCAAATGCTGAGGCTGCTGCCGAGTTACAGACCTGGCAGACGCCGTCCGCACGCATCAGCACGACACCCTCGTCCATGCCTCGCACGATCGCTTCACCGAGCCGCTCGCCCGCGGTCGCCTCACGCGCGGCCTGCACCTGGTCGCGCGCTTCGTCCTGCATGCGTCGCAGCGAGTCGGCGACGGCGGCACCGAGCGTGCCGATCGAGTCGTCGCCGTAGTCCACGAGCCGATCGAGGGGCGCCTCGGTATCGGCGGTCATCGCGAGCACGTCCGCGCGCATCTGATCCACGCGTGACTGCGCACGTCGCACAACACCAGTCACAACGACGGTCGCGGTCATTGAGCCGATGATCGCGGTGGCGAGCATCGCGTTACGGGCGATGTTGGCGCCCGCTCGAGCCTCATCGAGACGGGGCTCGGCGCGCACGAGCACGCCACCCTGTCCGGTCTCGTCGGGCAACGCGGCGTACGCCGTGACCTCGCGCCAACCGTCGACGCGCACCGTGCCATCGGTGATGCCACCGTCGCCC
>QWQU01000046.1 GCA_003670735.1 Chloroflexota bacterium
AGAAGGTAACGTTCGTCGGCGGTGGCAACACCGGTGGCGCGATGGCTCAGATGATGGTCGCCCGCGGCTACGCCGACGTGGTGCTCATCGACATCGTCGAAGGCCTGCCGCAGGGCAAGGCGCTCGACATCGCGGAGTCGGCCCCGTGGACCGGCTTCTCGACCCAGATCAAAGGCACGAACGACTGGGCCGACACGGCTGACTCTGACGTCGTCGTGATCACCTCGGGTGTCGCGCGCAAGCCCGGCATGACCCGCGAGGACCTGCTCGGCACCAACGCCGGCATCGTCCGCAGCGTCGTCACCAACGCCGCGAAGCACTCGCCGAACGCCGTGCTGGTGATCTTCGCCAACCCGATGGACGCCATGTGCCACGTCGCTCTGGAGGCCTCTGGCTTCCCGGTCGAGCGTGTCATTGGTCAGGGCGGCATGCTCGACTCGTCGCGCTACCGCACCTTCATCGCCATGGAGACCGGCGCGTCCGTGAAGGACGTCTGCGCGTGGGTGCTCGGTGGTCACACCGAGGCCACGATGGTCCCGATCACCTCGAACGCCACGGTTGGCGGCGTGCCGCTGACCCAGCTGCTCAGCCCCGAGAAGCTCGAGGCTGTCGTCGCCCGCACCAAGCGCGGTGGCGCCGAGATCGTTGACCTGCTCAAGACCGGTAGCGCCTTCATCGCCCCGGCAGCCGCGACGATCGAGATGGTCGACGCGATTCTGCTGGACGAGAAGCGCATCCTCCCCTGCGCGACCGTCCTGGACGGCCAGTGGGGCGTGCAGAAGGGCTACGTGGGCGCTCCAGTGCTGCTCGGTGAGGGCGGCATCCAGAAGGTCTACAACCCGCCCCTGTCCGACGACGAGGTTGCGGCTATCAAGGTCGCCGGCGAGGCCGTCCTCGAGCTCGTCGCCGCCACGCCCAAGGGCTAAGTCACACACGTTCGAGGTAGCACGATGACTACAACCGAGGCCCCGCAGACGCGCACCGAGTCCGACTCGTTCGGCCCGATCCAGGTGCGCTCGGACGTCTACTGGGGTGCGCAGACGCAGCGCTCGATCCAGAACTTCCGCATTGGCGGCGAGCACTTCCCCCGTGCCCTTATCAGGGCACTGGGGATCATCAAGCACGCGTCTGCGACCGTGAACCAGGATCTCGGCAAGCTCGATGCCGGCCTCGCGGACGCCATCCGCGCGGCCGCGCAGGAGGTCATCGACGGCGGGATGGACGACCAATTCCCGCTCGTGGTCTGGCAGACCGGCTCCGGCACCCAGACGAACATGAACTCGAATGAGGTCATCTCCAACCGCGCCATCGAGATGCTCGGTGGGGAGCTTGGCTCGAAGAAGCCGATTCACCCCAACGACCACGTCAACATGTCGCAGTCCTCGAACGACGTGTTCCCTGCCGCGATGGCCGTCGCCACCGCCGAGCAGGTCACACATCACCTGCTGCCGAACCTGAAGTACCTCCGCGACGCCCTCGAGGCGAAGTCGGACAGCTTCTCGACGATCGTGAAGATCGGCCGCACGCACCTGATGGACGCCACACCCCTGACCCTCGGCCAGGAGTTTTCTGGTTATGTCCAGCAGGTCACGTACGGCATCGCTCGAGCGGAGTCGACCCTGGCTCGGCTGTACGAGCTGGCGCTAGGCGGCACGGCCGTCGGCACCGGCCTGAACACCCATCCCGAGTACGCCGAGCGCGTCGCGAAGGAGATCTCCAAACTCACGGGGCTCCCCTTCATCACGGCGCCGAACAAGTTTGAATCGCTCGCTGCACACGACGCGCAGGTCGAGCTCTCCGGTCAGCTCAAGACGATCGCGGTCTCGCTGATGAAGATCGCAAACGACATCCGCTTCCTCGGGTCCGGCCCGCGTGCTGGACTCGCCGAGCTGATGCTGCCGGAGAACGAGCCCGGCTCGTCGATCATGCCCGGCAAGGTGAACCCCACCCAGTCCGAGGCACTGACGATGGTCTGCGCCCAGGTGATCGGCAACGACGTCACCGTGAACATCGGTGGCGCCACCGGTCACTTTGAGCTGAACGTCTTCAAGCCGGTGATCGTCTACAACACGCTGCAGAGCCTGCAGCTGCTGGGCGATGCATCGCGGTCGTTCACCGACAACATGGTGGTCGGCATCATCGCGAACACGTCACGCATCGACGAGCTCATGCGCTCGTCACTGATGCTCGTGACCGCGCTGGCGCCGCACATCGGCTACGACAAGTCTGCCGAGGTCGCCCACAAGGCGAACCACGAGGGCACCACTCTGCGCGAGTCTGCCCTCACCCTCGGCTACGTTACGAGTGAGCAATTCGACGAGTGGGTGCGTCCAGAGGACATGATCCACCCCTAGGACGCCCCCGGCGGGGGGACTCGTCGAGTAGCACGAAGGCGGCGCCCAATGGGCGCCGCCTTCTCTTTGTCACGCGCACGACGCAAACCACAGAATCGTTCTACTCGTACCGATCGTACGAGGGAGGCGACAACATGCCAAAGACCACGAGCTGGACACGCGCGGCCCTCGGCACGCTGTTGGCCATCGCACTGCTCACCACATCAGGCTGCGCTGCCGCAGAGCGCATCGCGCGCGACGTGAAGCCGGGTTCAAGCTCCAGTGGCGGAACGAGTCTCGTCGCCCCCGCCCCGCCAACCGATGCCGTCAGTAAGGGCGAAGCCTCGAACTCCTACGGAACCGGCGCACCCGATGCAGGTCCATCGAGCACGCTCCCTAGCCAGGACGCCGCACGCCTGATGATTCGCACGGGCTCGATGGATCTCGTCGTGAAGTCCGTCCCGGACGCCGTGCAATCCGTCCGCGATACCACGAGCGCGCTCGGCGGATTTGTCTCTGATTCGTCGCTCAACGGCAGCGGCGATCAACAGACCGCGCAAGTTACACTGCGCGTGCCCAGCAACAAGCTCGACGACGCGATCCCTCGCCTCAAGAGCCTCGCTGTCGAGGTGCGCACCGTAAGCACGTCCTCGCGCGATGTGACCGAGGAGGTCACCGACATCGAGGCGTCGCTCCGCAATCTCCGCTCGGTGGAAGTGCAGTACACACAGCTGCTCGGACGCGCGACGAACGTGAACGAGGTACTACAAGTACAGCAGCGACTCGATCAGACACGTCTGCAAATCGATCGCACCGAGGCCCGGCGCAAGGTGCTCGCCTCGCAGGCTGACCTGTCGACACTCAGCGTCTCGATGCGCTCAGTCGCTGTAGCGGGCACCGGACGCCTCGCTGCGATCGAGCAGGCATGGACAGCATCACTGCACACCCTCGATCGGCTCATCACCGGCACGATCGTTGCGGTGGTCTTCTTCTGGTGGCTGATCCCGCTCGCACTGATCGCGCTCTGGGTCGGACTTCGCGACGCACGACGACACCGAGCAGCGAAGGCAGCGACGCCGCCAGCGGTCTAGCCCCTACGAGCGAACGAGCAGCACCGTGGCCACGGTCAGCCCGTAGCCCACGATCAGCACGCGCAGCAGCGTCGGGTTGATGCGCCGCGCGACGCGCACGCCAACATAGCCACCGGCCGTCGAGGCGACAGCCATCACCAGCGCCGGCCCCCACGCCACCGTCGAGAACACAGCGAATGCGAGTAGCGCCACGAGGTTGATGACGAGCGCTAGCAGCCCCTTCAGCGCATTCGAATGGTGCAGTGTGTCCGGCGCGACGATCCCAAGGAACGCGAGCATCAGGATGCCGATGCCCGCGCCGAAGTAACCGCCGTACACCGCCACAAAGAAGATCGAGATGTGCAGCACCGGCGGCACGGCCTCGTCAGCCGAGGCGTGCATGCCTCGAGATGCCGCGATGCGTCCGAGGCGGCCCTGGAACGCGAGCAGCACGCACGCAAAGTAGATCAGCCATGGCACGACTTTGGCGAACTGACCCGGCGGTGTCAGCAACAACAGCGCCGCCCCTGCGGCAGCGCCGAGCACACTGGCGGGCAGCAAGCTGATCGCGCGATGCCGGCGTTCGAGGATTTCCGTGCGGTACGCGAGCGATCCGCCGACCGTGCCGGGCCAGATCGCGACCGTATTCGTGACATTGGCGATCTTCGGCGCGTAGCCAGCCGCGATCAGCGCCGGGAAGGTGATCAGCGTGCCACCACCAGCGACCGCGTTGAGGCCGCCGGCAACGAACGCCGCGAGGCTCAGCAGCGCGAGCTCGAGCACCTTATCTCCCCTAGAACGGGGACTTAGGTCGTGAGGCCCTGACCGCCCAGTTTGCGGTTCTTCGACATCGACTTCAGGTAGTCGCGATTCATGTAGGCGATCACGTCGATGCTGATGCCCTTCGGGCATGCGAACTGGCACTCGCCGTGACTGGTGCAGGAGCCGAAGAAGTCTTCCATCGTCTCGACCATCGACTGCGTGCGCTGCCAGCGCTCAGCCTGACCCTGCGGCAGCAGGTTGAGGTGCTGCATCTTCGCCGCCGTGAACAGCGAGGCGGCGCCGTTCGGGCACGAGGCCACGCACGCGCCGCAGCCGATGCACTCGGCGGCGTCCATTGCGGCGTCGGAGACGACCTTCGGGATCGGGATCATGTTCGCCTCGACCGCCGAGCCCGTGTTCACCGAGATGAACCCGCCAGACTCGATGATGCGGTCGAACGCGGAGCGGTTCACGACCAGGTCGCGAATCAGCGGGAACGACGCCGCGCGCCACGGCTCGACTGTGATCGAGTCGCCGTCCTTGAACAGCCGCATGTGCAGCTGGCAGGTCGCGGTTCGGAAGCCCGGGCCGTGTGCCTGGCCGTTGATCATTACACCGCACGAGCCGCAGATGCCTTCGCGACAGTCGTGCTCGAATGCGATTGGCTCGATGCCGCGATCATTCAGGTCCTCGTTCACAACGTCGAGGACTTCGAGGAACGACATGTCCTCGCTGATATCGCGCGCCTCGTAGGTCTCGAACTGGCCCGGGGCAGTCGGCCCGGCCTGGCGCCACACCTTGAGCGTGAGGTTCATCCTGGTCGCCCCTTTACTTGTAGCTGCGCTGTGCCGGGTGGACATGCTCGAATTCGAGCTGTTCTTTGTTCAGGATCTGAGGCTTGCCCTCGCCCTGCCACTCCCACGCGGCGACGTACGAGAAGTTGTCGTCGTCGCGCGCGGCCTCACCGTCCTCGGTTTGGTGCTCGACGCGGAAGTGACCGCCGCACGACTCCTCACGGTGGAGGGCGTCGCGCGCAATCAGCTCTGCGAGGTCGAAGAAGTCAGCGACGCGGCCGGCCTTCTCAAGCGAGTCGTTCAGCGACTCACCGGAGCCGAGCACGCGCACGTCGCGCCGGAAGTCCTCGCGCAGACTCGAGATGTCGCGCATCGCCTCCTGCAGACCAGTGGCGGTGCGCTCCATGCCGATCTTCTCCCATACGATGTGGCCCAAAGCCTTGTGGAAGTAATCGACCGAGTGCGTCCCCTTGTTCGAGAGGTAGCGCTTCGTCTGGTCCTCGACCTCGGCACGCGACTCGCGGAAGGCCGCGTGGTCCGTGCCTACAGCACCCTGACCAAGCAGGCCGGCGAGGTAGTCGCTGACCGTGTTCGGCAGCACGAAGTAGCCGTCGGCGAGTCCCTGCATCAGCGCAGACGCGCCGAGGCGGTTCGCACCGTGGTCGGAGAAGTTCGCCTCACCGCCCACGAACAGGCCGGGGATGCTGCTCATCAGGTTGTAGTCCACCCAGAGCCCACCCATCGTGTAGTGGGTGGCCGGGTAAATGCGCATCGGCGTCTCGTACGGGTCTTCGCCGGTGATGCGGTCGTACATCTCAAAGAGGTTGCCGTAGCGCTCTTCGATCTCGGGCTGACCGAGTCGGTCGATCGCCGAGCCGAAGTCGAGGTACACGCCGTTCTTCAGCGGCCCCACGCCACGGCCGTTGTCGACCTGGCGCTTCGCGGCTCGCGAGGCGACGTCACGTGGCACGAGGTTGCCGAACGCCGGGTACTGACGCTCGAGGTAGTAGTCACGCTCGGCTTCCGGAATATCGGATGGCGAGCGCTGGTCGGTCTCGTCCTTGGGCACCCAGATGCGACCGTCGTTACGCAGCGACTCCGACATCAGCGTCAGCTTCGACTGGTGCTCCCCGCTCGCGGGGATGCAGGTCGGGTGAATCTGCGTGAAGCACGGGTTCGCGAACGCGGCGCCCTTCTTGTGGGCGCGCCACGCGGCCGTCGCGTTGCTCTTCTTCGCGTTCGTCGACAGGTAGTAGACGTTGCCATACCCGCCGGTCGCGAGGATCACCGCGTGCGCGGAGTGCGAGGAGATCTCGCCGGTCTGCAGGTCACGCACGGTCACACCGACCGCACGCCCATCCACCGTCACGAGGTCGAGCATCTCGGTGCGCGGGTACAGCGTGACCGCGCCGGTGCCGACCTGGCGCATCAGCGCCTGGTACGCACCAAGCAGCAGCTGCTGCCCCGTCTGGCCTCGCGCGTAGAACGTACGGGAGACCTGCACGCCACCGAACGAGCGGTTCTCGAGCTGCCCGCCGTACTCGCGCGCGAACGGGACGCCCTGCGCGACGCACTGGTCGATGATGTTCACGCTCAGCTGCGCGAGGCGGTACACATTCGCCTCACGCGAGCGGAAGTCGCCGCCCTTCACCGTGTCGTAGAAGAGACGGTGAATGCTGTCGCCATCGTTCTGGTAGTTCTTCGCAGCGTTGATACCACCCTGCGCGGCGATCGAGTGCGCTCGACGCGGCGAGTCGTGGTACGAGAACACCGTGACGCCGTAGCCGAGCTCCGCCAGCGAGGCTGCTGCCGACGCGCCGGCAAGGCCGGTGCCAACGACGATCACGTTGAAGCGTCGCTTGTTAGCCGGGTTCACCAGCCGCATGTTGAAGCGGTGGCCGTCCCACAGATCTTCGATCGGCCCCTCGGGGATCGCGGACTTGAGTTCCATGCGCCTACCCCACAATCCCGAGCTGCACCGCGATCGGGAACGAGATGTTCGGCCCGATGATCGCGATCGTGAGCAACACCGCGAACACGCGGCGCAGCGAGTTGTACTGCGGTGAGTTGATGCCCATCGACTGGAACATGCTCCACGCACCGTGGAAGAGGTGCACGCCCAGCGCGAGGTTCGCGATGACGTAGAACGCCGCTACCGACGGACGCGAGAACGAGGCCACGACGTTGTGGTAGACCTCGCCATTCTGGAACGATGGGTTCTGACCACCAAAGGTGAGGTCAGACAGGTGGTAGAAGATAAAGAGCAGCACGATCGGGCCAGTCCAGCGCATCGTCCTCGATGCCCAGTTGGCCGCGATGTAATCGCGCTTGGAGCGATACGACTCCGGGTGCGTGCGTCGGTTCATGCGCCAGAGCGAGAACGCAGCGTGCACATGCAGCACCACCGCGACCAGCAATCCAATGCGCAGAATCCAGAGCACTGCTTCACGAGGCGCGAACGGGTCGCCGAACTCGCGCAGGCCCTCGGCGTAATGGTTCAGCGCCGATGCACCGAGATAGATCTTGAGGTTGCCGAGCATGTGCATCACCAGGAAGCCGATTTCCATCAGCCCGGTGATTGCCATCACCCATTTCTTGCCGACGGCAGTCTGGTAGATGTTCAACGGCCACGGCATGGGGCGCGGACGCCGGTTGACCGGCCGTACCGCTGCCTCGGTGGATGACTGCGTCGCCATTTCGGCCCTCCTCCGCCCCCGGGCGGTCTGCCGGCTACGCTACTGCGTCGCCGCCTACCGAGCGAGCCTGCTACGCACCGTCCGCGCCGCGCTGCTGCCGGTTCGAGTAGAGCGTCAGCGCGGTCATCGTCTTCGCGTCCTGAATCTCGCCAGAGACCACTGCCGCGCGCAGTTCCTCGACCGTCATCCGGCGAGGTGGCGCGATGAATTCGTCGTGGTCCTGGGGCAGCGGATCGTGCCGCAGCCCGGTGGCGAGGTAGAAGTCGATGAACTCCGAGGAGAACCCAGGCGCCATCCAGGCCCCGCCCAGCCACTCCAGGTGGTCGGCGGCGTAGCCCGTCTCCTCGCGCACCTCACGGGCGGCGGTTACCTCGGGCGCCTCGCCAACCTCACGCGTCCCCGCGGGGATCTCGAGCAGCGTGCCGCCTGCCGGGTGGCGGTACTGCTCGATCAGCAGCCAGCGCCCGTCTTCATCCTCGACCACCAGCGCGACCGCGCCGGGGTGCCAGACGACGGTGCGCTCGGCCTCGGTGCCATCCGGGAAGCGCACGGTGTCACGAGTGATGCGCAGGTACGAGGAGCGCACGAGCTCCTGCGAGCTCAGCACCTCGGGCGTCTCAGCGGTGGTCATCGCTAGTTAGTCGCGGCAGGCACTGCGGCAGTCTCGAGGTCGATCACCATGGCGATCTCGTTGCAGCCGGGGAACTTCGGGCAGCGATAGCACTCGTTCCACACCTTGCGGGGCAACGTCATCACGTCGACCTGCTCCCAACCGAGGCGCTCGAAGAAGCCCGGCCGGTAGGTCAGCGCGAAGAGTCGCTCTAGGCCCAGGTTGCGGCCTTCCTCGACACAGGCGCGCACGATCATGCTGCCGTAGCCGGCTGACTGGCGGTCTTCCCGCACGGCCAGCGACTTCAGCTCTGCCAGGTCGGCCCAGGTGATGTGCAGCGCGCCGCAGGCGACCGCCTCCCCGTCCTCGCGGACGACGAAGAAGTCGCGCAGGTTCTCGTAGGTCTCACCGAGGGTGCGCGGCAGCATGTCGCCACGCGCGGCCCAGAAGTTGACCATGCTGTGAATCGCGTCGGCGTCACGCACCGTCGCCCGGGCGACGGTCACGCCGGGACGAGGCTGCTGCACGGTCGACGAAACGCCCGAGTCCGGCACGGGGCCCCCGATCGATTGCTCTATGAACAATTGTAGAGCGTCCGCCGCAGCGGCGCTGCCGTGTGCCCCCTAGGGCCTCTCGTCCGAGGTGTCCTCGGTGGAGACATCCGGACCGAGCGCATGGTCGATGCGCAGCCAGCCAAGCCGCCGCGCGAGATTGGCGTAGAACTGGCGCTCCTTGCCAAGACGCACGAAGCGCGCTCGGAACGGCGAGGGACCAATGCGCACCACCGCGCCGGACTCGATCGGCTCCTCGGTGGCACCGTCGACGATCATCAGCGCACGGATCCCACGCGCGACGACCAGCTCGATGTCGGCACTGCCCGGCAGCACGAGCGCGTTGGTGTAGGAGAGGTGTGGTGCGACTGGGGTCACGATCACGTCGCCCGAGGTGGGATGGAGGATCGGCCCGCCGACCGCGAGCGCGTAGCCCGTCGAGCCGGTCGCCGTCGCCGCAATCACAGCGTCCGCGCGGTACTCCGCGAGCAGCACGCCATCGACGCGCAGCCCCACCGAGACGGTCCGCCCGAGGTGCTCGCCACCGATCACAATGTCATTCAATGCATCGAAGCTCAGGCCGTCGCCGACCTGTGCGCGGAGCATCGTGCGCTCCTCGACGCGGCCTTTCCCGTCGAGGAAGGCAAGCAAGCCCGCGCCGGCCTCGGGCTCCGTCGACTCCGCGAGGAATCCGAGCCGGCCCATGCGCACGCCGAACACCGGCGTCTCCGACCGCGCTGCGAGCGCCGAGGCGTGCAGCACCGTGCCGTCGCCACCAACGCACACGAGGAGGTCCGAGCCAGCCACAGCCTCGCCGATCCCGCCGCTCGAGCCCGCATCACGCGGCAGCTCAGCGACCCAGGACTCGACGCCGCGCTGCGTGGCGAGGTTCGCGAGCTCGTGCGCAACCGCCTCGGCGCCCTCAATCGCGGGGTGATAGACAGCGCCCATCCGCCGCACGGGGCTCACGCTAACGCCTCGGGCTTCTGCAGCCAGAGGAAGAACTCCTTGTTACCGGCCGGTCCTTCAAGCGCCGACTTCACAACGCCACGCACGCGCATCCCGTGCTCGATCGCCCAGAGCGCGACCTTACCAACGCAGGAGGCATGCACACGCTCATCGCGCACCACGCCACCCTTCGTCACTTCCTCGCGTCCCGCCTCGAACTGCGGCTTCACGAGCGCGAATACCTCGCCACCCGGCGCCAGCGAGGCAATCACGGGCGGCAACACCATCGTCAGCGAGATGAACGACACATCAATCGTCACGAATTCCACCGGCACATCGAGCGGATCCATCGTGCGCGCATTGGTCCGCTCGCGAACATCGACCCGCGAGTCATCGCGCAGTCGCGGCAGAATCTGGCCGTAGCCGACATCGACCGCGATGACGTGTGTCGCACCGTGCTGGAGCATGTAGTCCGTGAAGCCGCCGGTGGATGCGCCAACGTCGAGGCAGCGCTTGCCGCTCACAGTGATCGGCGTCCGCTCGATTGCGCCGGCCAGCTTGTCGCCACCGCGGCTCGCGTACTGCGAGCCCGAGCGCACCTCGATCGCCACATCAGCGGCGACCGGAGCAGCGGGACGCGTGGCAGCAATGCCGTCGACCAGCACCTCGCGCGCCATGATCAGC
>QWQU01000047.1 GCA_003670735.1 Chloroflexota bacterium
CCTTCGAGCTGGATCGTGTCAACGGGGAAGACCTTGGACGTGAAGCTCAGTGGCATGCTGCCCTCATACGGATGATCGGCTGGGTGAACGGGCTTGGAGTATATCGAGTCAGAGACTGCGATCGAGCCCAAATAAGATGACGCTGGATACAGAAGTAGCGCCGAGGAGCTCGGCGCCACAACGGGTTCGAGCGGGAGCGGCTACTTCTCTACAGCTACCTGCGGGAACTCGACGCCCGCGTCGGCAGCGCCGCCGAAGCCGGCCGCACCGGGGGCGAAGCGCCACCACATGCGCATCGAGTCACGAAGCGCCTCGACCCGCTGGATCGAGTTCTCGTTCGGACCCAGACAGGAACCAAGGTGTAGGTCGAGCACTAGCGCGCCGACGGTGTCGATGCCGGAGCGGACGGCCATCAGCTGTGTGACGACGTCCTCGCAGGGCCGTTCTGATTCGAGCATCTTGGAGATGCCGCGGATCTGACCCTCAATCCGGCTCAGTCGCGCCCGCAGTTGCTCGGGGGATGCTGACTCGCCCATGACTGCTGCCTCCCAGGGCTTGACATACCCCTATGGGGTATATAAGATGCTAGGCAAGCGGCGAAGCCCTGTCAACGCCGGCACATGCAGGATAGTCTATCCGAACCGGCAGCAGGGCCAGATCAGGCGGAAAGCTTGATCAGGCTGAAAGGAACCACCATGGCGCACCCAGCAGACACCTCGGACGCGACGTTCGACGCGGACGTCATTCAGAACGACACCCCGGTGCTCGTCGACTTCTGGGCTCCCTGGTGCGGTCCGTGCCGCATGGTCGCCCCGATCGTCGAGGAGCTCTCGACCGAGTACGACGGCCGCGTGAAGTTCGTGAAGTTGAACACGGACGAGAACCCTGGCATCGCCAGCAAGTACGGCATCCGCTCGATCCCGACGCTGCTCGTCTTCAAGGGTGGCGAGGTCGCCGGCCAGATCGTCGGCTTCCGCCCGAAGAGCGACCTGCAGAAGCGCATCGAGGCTGTCCTCTAACTGAGGCCCTCCCTTCCCCGTCTGGGGCTGGCGCAGTACACACGACGGCGGGGCATTGCCCCGCCGTTGTTCGTCTAGACGTACGCAAGGACTGAGACATGGCTGACGAGATCGATATCGCCATCATCGGCGCAGGCCCGGCCGGCCTCGCCGCCGGCGTGTATGCCGCGCGCGGCGACCGCAAGACCGCCATCTTCGAGCGCAACATCCTCGGCGGGCAGATCGCCACGACCGGGGACGTCGAGAACTACCCGGGGTTCCCGGAGGGCGTGAACGGCCTCGACCTCGCACTCGCGATGCAGGCCCAGGCGGAGCGCTTCGGCGCCGAGATCCGCTACGAGCACGTCACGGGGATCACCCCGGGCGCGGAGGGCTCGCCCTTCGTCCTCAACACCGAGGATGGACAGGAGCTGTCGGCCAAGGCGGTGATCGTCACGGCCGGCGCTGACTACAACAAGCTCGGCGTACCGGGCGAGCTCGAGCTGGTCGGCAAGGGTGTCTCGTACTGCGCGACGTGCGATGCGGCGTTCTTCCGCAACGTGCCCGTCATCATCGTCGGCGGTGGTGATGCCGCAGTAGACGAGGCGATCTTCACGACGCGCTACGCCTCGAAGGTCTACCTCGTGCACCGTCGCGAGGAGCTGCGCGCGACCCGGCTGCTGCAGGACTGCCTCTTCGCCAACGAGAAGATCGAGGTGATCTGGAACACGGTCATCGAGACGATCAACGGCGACGACGCCGTCACCTCGGCGACGCTGAAGAACATCGTCACCGGTGAGACGCGCGACCTGCCGGTCGAGGCGGTCTTCATCTTCGTGGGCCAGACGCCGAACACCAGCGTGCTGCGCGGCCTCGTGCCGCTCGACCCGGGTGGGCACGCGATCGTGAACCTGTGGATGGAGACGCCGGTCTCCGGCCTGTTCGTCGCGGGTGACATTCGTGCCGAGGCGGCTCGACAGCTGGTCTCAGCGGCAGGCGACGGCGCGACCGCGGCGATCCGTGCTGAGCACTACATCGCCGACCACTACGGCGCGCCGGGATCCTGATCTCGGGCTAGGCGTTCGCCTCGGTCGTTCCGGACTGTTCCGCGGACGACGCAGGCGTACCAACACTCTCAGTCAGCACTTCACGCAGGCGGCGGTCGACAGCGACCGCCGCTGTGCGGATCGCGTTCGCGACCGCGTGGCCATCGCTCCGGCCATGCCCGATGAAGACAACACCATCGACACCGAGCAGCGGCGCAGCGCCGTACTGGCGGTAGTCCATCTTCTGCGCCATCCCACGCAGCGCGGGACGCAGCAGCATGCCGCCGAGTTTCGCGCGCAGCGTCGAGTTCGCAGCCTTGCGGATCTCGCTGAACGTGATGTCGACCACGCCCTCGGTCGTCTTCAGCACGACGTTGCCGGTGAAGCCATCGGCGACAACCACATCGGCGGCATGCTCGAAGATCTGGCGGCCCTCGACGTTGCCGACGAAGCGCAGACCGCTCGCGGCAATCAGCTCGTTCGCGGCGATCGTGTCTGGCGTGCCCTTCGTGGGCTCCTCGCCGATGTTCAGCAGACCGACGCTCGGGTCGCGCACGCCCATCACCTCACGCATGTACGCGACGCCGAGGCGTGCGAACTGCTCGAGATGATTCGGGCGCACCTCGGCGTTCGCGCCGACATCGAGCACCAGCACTGGCCCGCTCGGAATCGGGAACACGGCGCCCAATGCGGGCCGCTCGATGCCCTTGATGCGACCGAGCAGTACGAGCGACAGCGCGTAGACCGCGCCGGTGTTGCCCAGCGACACGAAGGCCTGCGCCTCGCCGCGTCGCACAAGCTGCAGTCCGATGTAGATCGAGGAGTCACGACGCGTACGCGCTTCGAGCGCGGCGTGGTCGCCCATCTCGATCGCATCCGAGGCGTGCACAATGCGCAGCGTCGAGGGCGGCTTCGCGGGATCGAGGATGATCAGCTCGCGCTCGAGGATCGCCTGGTCGCCGACGAGCGCGACCTCGATCCCCTCGCGTGCTGCTTCCAGCGCTCCCGCGACGATCGCAGCCGGTGCGTCATCGCCGCCCATGCCGTCGATCGCGATCACGCCGCTCACTTCGCGTGCCCAAACACGGCGATCAGCCGGTCGTCGCCATCGCTCACCGGTGACTGCTCGTAGTCGCCAAAGGCCGCGACCAGCTCGAGACCTGCGAGGCGCGCCGCGAGCTCGAGCTCGCCGGCTGTGATCACACGCAGGATGAAGTTATGGCTGTAGCGCCGCAGCGGGCCGTCGGGCGGCTGCGTGTCGTAGTGGAACCAGACATCGCGCAGACCTTCGGACGGATGCGCCTCGACCGCGACGAGCTTGGAGATGTGCCCGCCGTTCCACTCGCGCGTCCAGTGCATCACCAGCGGCTGCGGGCCGGGCTCGATGTCCTCCGGGTGCGGCGCCTCGATGTCGATCACAGCCCACCCGTTGCGCGCGAGGTGTGCCGCGACGGTCTCCATGCCCTGCACGACCTCATCGGCCGTCGCGAGGTGCTGCAAGCTGCCGAACGGCACGAGCACCGTCCCGAACGTGCGCCCGAGGCGCACGTCGCGCATGTCGCCCTCGACCCACTGCACCTTCACGCCGGTGGCGCGCTCCCGCGCGACCTCCAGCATCGCCGGGCTGTAGTCCACGCCCGTCACCTTGATACCGTCACGCGCGAGTGGGATCGAGACGCGCCCCGTCCCACACCCCAGCTCCAGCACGGTGCCACCGCGGCGCGAGGCCGCGATCTGGCGATACATCTCGATGTCGTCCTCAACGCCCTCGAGGTCGAGGTCGTAGAACGGCGCAGTCGCAGCCCAGCCGTCAGCTTCGTCAGTCGTCATGCGGGGATGCTAACAGGGGCACCACCGTGGTCAACGCGCACCCTATGTATAGGTCCATACATGCGGCGCCTCCGGCAGTAGCGCGAGCTCGAACGGCGTCGAGCACTGCGTCTCGAGCCACGCCGCCAGCGAGCCATCCTCGACGAGCCGCACGAGGAAGGCGCACTGCTCACGCGCCTCATCCGCCTGCTCCTCAGTCACGAGGTGCTGCGAGACCGCCTGCGCCAGCTCGTCCTCATCGTCGATCACGTAGCGACGCCCATCCCCCGACACGAACAGGTCGAGGTACCAGTCGGTCTGGAAGACGCGATCACCATCGCGCGTCGGTCGGCTCGCGAAGTCGACGCGATGCGTGACCAGCTGACCCACCGCGTCGAACACCTGGATCAGCCGCAGCGCGCGCTCGGTCCACCACCACGTCCGCGCCGCGAACACCCTGCGTCGTTCGATCTGCATCCCCTGCCGATCCCAGATCGAGCTCATGGTGTGCCCGTCCCACAGGTGATCGACGACGAGCAGGCTCGCTGTGTCGTGCGCGACGCGCACCGGCCCGACCGATGTCGAGATGTTCACCTCACCCATGAGCATGCGGCGTCGATAGTGATGCTCGATCGCACGAGTCTCCACTCAGGAGCCGACCGATCCGGACGTGACGATCCGCTTGTGAATCTCCTCGGTCAGTGCGCGCACCTCGCGAGACAGGCGCGCCACCTCGTCGGTCAGATCGGTGTTCTGTTGCAGCAGGCGCAGCGTGTTCTGCGCGAGCTCCTCACGATGCCGCGCATCAGCGTCGGTCCATGCCTTGTCGCGCTCCGCCTGGCGCGTCTGCGCGAGCAGGATCAGCGGCGCGGCGTAGGCGGCCTGCGTGCTGAACGCGAGGTTCAGCAGGATGAACGGATACGGATCGAAGTGCGCGACCACGACGACCGCGTTCACGACGATCCAGATGATCACTGCGACCGTCTGCCCGATCAGGTACTGCGGCGTGCCGAAGAAGTGCGCGATGCGCTCGGCGACCGCACCGAACGAGCCTCCACCGAACGCAGCACCGAGGTGCGCGCTCTCGGTGTGGAATCGCATGTGCTGCGGCGACTCTGGTGCTGCCTGCGTCATCCTCGTGCCTCCTCGGATCGTGGGGTCGAGCGTACGCCGCGCGCGGTTGACCGGCGCAGCGCCGAGGGCCAGCATCGCGCGCATGACGACAAACGCGGACGAGACTCGCTGGCGCGCACTGATCCGAGCAGTGCCGGACTTCCCACAGCCGGGCATCCTCTTCCGCGACATCACCCCGCTGCTCCACGACCCGGCCGCGCTGCGCTCCGTGAACGACGCGCTGGCGGAGCGCTCGCGCGCGCTCCGCGCCGACGTGGTCGCGGGGATCGAGGCGCGCGGCTTCATCTTTGGCGTACCGGTTGCCGAGCGCCTCGGGCTGCCGTTTGTGCCGATGCGAAAGCCAGGCAAGCTGCCCTCGGAGTCCGAGTCCGTCTCGTACAGCCTCGAGTACGGCGAGGCGACGCTGGAGGCGCATCGCGACCCCTCGATCGCCGGGCGGCGCGTGCTCGTCGTGGATGACCTGCTCGCGACGGGCGGGACGGCAGCGGCGGCCGCGCGGCTGATTGAGACCCTGGGCGGGACCGTGGCCGGCTTCGCCTTCTGCATCGAGCTTGGCGCGCTGAATGGCCGCGCCCGCCTCGGGAGCCACGAGGTCGTCTCGCTGCTCTCGTTCTAGGCGGCGCCAGATGTCACGAGCCTGATCCGATTCGATTGTTTCACGTGAAACACTTGTTCTGACGGTTACATCTCGCGGGAGCGGGATGGCGCCGGTACCATAACGGGCAGCTCACCCCCGGAGTGCACGATGCCCTCTCCCGCGCGCGCCGAGATCGCCGTGATCGGCGGCTCCGGCTTCTA
This sequence comes from Chloroflexota bacterium, assembly GCA_003670735.1. Taxonomy (GTDB): domain Bacteria; phylum Chloroflexota; class Dehalococcoidia; order UBA2979; family UBA2979; genus RH-chloro-G1. Next base: position 5,786 of record QWQU01000047.1, read on the forward strand.
CTCCCTGGCTGGCCTGACCGATATGGAGCGTGTCGCACTCGATACGCCCTTCGGCGCGCCGTCGTCCGAGCTGGTGCTGGGCACGCTGGGGTCGCGGCGCGTGGCATTCCTCGCGCGACACGGCGAGGGGCACCGGCTGCTCCCGGCAGAAGTGCCGTCGCGAGCGAACATCTGGGCACTGAAGTCGCTCGGCGTGACACGTGTGCTCTCCGTATCCGCGGTCGGCTCACTGCGCTCCTACATCGAGCCGCTCCAGGCGGTGATTCCGGACCAGCTGATCGACCGCACTCGAGGTCGCGCGTCGACATTCTTCGGCGACGGACTCGTCGGGCACGTCGGCTTCGCTGACCCATTCTGCGGCGAGGTGAGCACGGTGCTTGGCGACGCCGCAGAAGCTGCCAGCGTCACGACGCACCGAGGTGGATCACTGGTGGTGATCGATGGGCCGGCATTCTCCACACGCGCCGAATCGGAGCTGTACCGCACGTGGGACGCCTCGATCATCGGGATGACCGCGCTGCCGGAAGCGAAGCTCGCGCGCGAAGCGGAGCTTTGCTACGCCTCGCTCTGCTTCGTCACGGACTACGACGTGTGGCACGAGAACGAGGACGACGTCAGCGCGGCTGCCGTGATGCAGCGCGTGCAAGACAACGCTGCTGCTGGCCTCGAGATCGTGCGTCGTTCGATCGAGGCGATGCCGGCCTCGAGGTCATGCGCGTGCGGCGAGGCACTCGCGTCGGCGCTGATGACTGACCGCGCGGTTGTGCCGGAGGAGACGCGGCGCAAGCTCGCACCGCTACTTGATCCGCACTGGGGACCGCTCGCATGACGGACGCGCTGCACCGCACGACCTCGAGCGCAGCGCGCTTCCTCGTGCGCGAGACGCGAGACGCGCGTTACCTCGACCGCGCGCTGGCCGACGAGTGTGTGTTCGCCGCCTACGCGGTCGCGCAACTCGAGCCCGAACTGTTCGAGGACGCGCGCTTCTGGGTCGCCGAAGGTCCAACCGGCCGCGCGGTAATGATGCAGTCCGAGGCAGGCCTCGGGCGCGCGGTGGTCACGGTGGGCGATGCGGACGCACTCGATGCACTGCTCGGGTTGCACCCGGGGCCGCTCTCGAACTACCTCGCAACGGGCGCGCCGGAGCACATGGGCGTGCTCGCGCGGCACTACGAGGTGAGCGGCGCGATCGAGATGCGACGCATGGTCATTGAGGCCTCACGATTCCGGCACATCGATGGGCTCGTGCGGCGGCTCCGCGGCGAGGATGTCGCGGCGCTGAACGCGCTCTACTCAACCGAGGGCGGTCAGACCGGCTACTCCTCAACGCATATTGAACGTGGCATCTACTACGGTGCGTACGACGGGCCGCGGCTGGTGGCGGTGGCGGGGACGCATGTGGTCGCGCCAAACATGGGCATCGCCGTGGTCGGCAACGTCTTCACGCACCCGGCCTACCGCGGGAGCGGCCTGGCGACGCGGGTGACCTCGGCGGTGACGGACCGGCTGCTGAACGACCATGGCTGCCGTCAGGTCGTGCTGACCGTGAACCCGAGCAACACGGCGGCCCTGCGGGCCTACGAGCGGCTCGGGTACCGCCTCGATGCGGCGGTGGTGGAGGCGCGGCTGCGACGGCTCGACACATTCGGGGTGGGCTCCGCGCTACGGCGCTGGGCGGCGCGGCGAGCAGGCCGAGACGGGGCCCCCGGGGACGAGATCGCCTCTGGCCGGGCCTAGAGCCGCCAGGAGCGCCTCGAACCTCGCATTTCTAGGCGAAGCCTCGCGGCTGGGGCCGTCTCAGGAGAGACTACAGGTCACATGCACGAGCCCCTCGAGATTCGCTCATGGGCTCGCGGAAGGGGACACGTTTGACGACCACGCAAGACACGAACAAGGGCGACGTCGCAGACCCGAGCCAGGCGGCTGCCGGCGTGCGACGCATCGAGTGGGCAGCGCGCGAAATGCCGGTGCTGCGCTCGATTCGCGAACGCTTCGCGGCGACCAAGCCGCTGGCCGGCATCCGCATTGCGGCGTGCCTGCACGTCACCTCGGAGACCGCGAACCTGATGCTGACGCTGAAGGACGGTGGCGCCGACGTACGGCTCGCCGCCTCCAACCCGCTGTCCACGCAGGACGAAGTCGCGGCGGCACTGGCGTACGAGTACGGCATCCCGACGTTCGCGATCCGCGGCGAGAGCAACGAGACTTACTTCGAGCACCTCAACGCTGCCGCGGCGCACCGCCCGCAGATCACGATGGACGACGGCGCCGACATGGTCGCGCTGATCCACACGCAGCGGACCGACCTGCTCGCCGATGTTGTCGCGGGCACCGAGGAGACGACGACCGGTGTCGTGCGACTGCGCGCGCTGGCAGACGAGGGCAAGCTCGCCTACCCGATCATCGCCGTGAACGAAGCAGACACGAAGCACTTCTTCGACAACCGCTACGGCACGGGCCAGTCCACGCTGGACGGCATCACGCGCGCGACGAACATCCTGCTCGCGGGCAAGACGATGGTCGTGTGCGGCTACGGCTGGTGTGGCAAGGGTGTCGCCTCGCGCGCCCGTGGGATGGGCGCACAGGTGATCGTCACCGAGGTGCAGCCGGTCCGCGCACTGGAGGCCGTGATGGACGGTTTCCGCGTGATGCCGATCGCTGAGGCTGCCAAGTCCGGCGACATCTTCGTGACCGTGACCGGCGACATCAACGTGATCGACACGCCGTCCTTCGACGTGATGAAGTCGGGCGTGGTGCTCGCGAACTCCGGTCACTTCGACGCCGAGATCAACCTCGTCGCGCTGAACGGCATGACCGAGGCAAAGCGCACGCTGCGCGACAACGTCGAGGAGTACTCACTGACCGACGGTCGCAAGATCGTCGTGCTCGCTGAGGGCCGCCTCGTGAACCTCGGCGCGGCCGAGGGGCACCCGGCGTCCGTGATGGACATGTCGTTCGCGAACCAGGCGCTGTGCACGGAGCACCTCGTGCTCGGGCCGAAGCTCGAGAATGGCGTGTACATCGTCCCGCGTGAGATCGACGACGACGTGGCGCGGCTCAAGCTGGCCGCGATGGCCGTCAACATCGACACGCTGACCGACGAGCAGGACCACTACCTGCACTCGTGGGAGCTCGGCACGCACTAAGCATTTTGGGTTCCGCCTCACGAGAGGCGGAACGATCCACATCGAGGCGGTTGCGAGGGGCGCCGCGCGAAGGGGGACTGCGATGACAACGACATTCATGAGCTCGCCGTCGCTGATGCTGACGAGTGAGTCGGTCACCGAGGGGCACCCGGACAAGCTCTGCGACCAGGTCTCTGACGCAGTGCTGGACGCGATGCTCGCGCAGGACCCGCTCTCGCGCGTGGCGTGCGAGGCGACCGCAACCACCGGGTTCGTCTCGATCCTTGGTGAGATCACGACGAACGCGTACGTCGACCTGCAGGAGATCGTGCGCCAGACGGTACGCAGCATCGGCTACGACTCGTCAGCGATGGGCTTCGACTGGGAGACGTGCGGCGTGCTCTCCTCGATCAAGGAGCAGTCGGGCGACATCGCGCAGGGCGTGAACAAGTCGTACGAGGCGCGCGTCGCGCTCGGCGAAGTCGAGGAATACGACCTCGTCGGCGCCGGCGACCAGGGCATGATGATCGGATTCGCCTGCACGGAAACCGACGAGTACATGCCGCTGACGGTGACGCTCGCGCACCAGCTCGTGCGCAAGCTCGCCGAGCTGCGCAAGTCCGGCAAGCTGCCGTACCTGCGCCCCGACGGAAAGTCACAGGTCACAGTCGAGTACGCGTACGGCGTGCCGAAGCGCATCGAGGCCGTCGTGATCTCCACGCAGCACAACCCCGAGGTCAGCGAGGAGACCATCCGCCGCGACGTCGAGGAGATGGTGATCCGCGCGGTCTGCCCGCCGGAGCTGATGCAGGACACGAAGATCTTCGTGAACCCGACCGGCCGCTTCGTGCAGGGTGGCCCGGCTGGTGACGCCGGCCTGACCGGCCGCAAGATCATCGTCGACACCTACGGCGGGATCGCTCGCCACGGTGGTGGCGCGTTCAGCGGCAAGGACCCGTCGAAGGTCGACCGCTCCGGCGCGTACGCGGCTCGCTACGTGGCGAAGAACGTCGTCGCAGCCGGACTCGCGGAGCGCCTCGAGGTGCAGGTGTCCTACGCGATC
>QWQU01000048.1 GCA_003670735.1 Chloroflexota bacterium
TAGCCGGGGTCGGTGATCGGCGCGACGTAGCCGTCGTACGTCACCTCGGAATACGCGAGGTCGTGCGCAATCACCACGTCGTACTGCTTCGCCCATGCGACGGCTCGCTCGTAGAACGCGAGGTCGGCGACAGCACCCGTCGGGTTGTTCGGGTAGTTGAGCCAGATCATCTTGGCGCGGCGCGCGACGTCCTCGGGAATGTCCTCGAGGCGCGGCAGCCAGCCGTCTTCCTCGCGCAGCGGCACCTTCACCGATTCGCCGCCACAGAACATCGTGGCGACCTCGTACACCGGGTAGCCGGGGTCGGTGATCAGCGCGACGTCGCCCGGATCGATCAGCACCAGCGGGAAGTGGCCGATGCCTTCCTTCGAGCCGATCAGCGAGATGATTTCCTTCGCAGGGTCGAGCGACACACCGTGGCGTCGCTCGTACCAACGTGCGACGGCCTCGCGGAACTCGGGCAGGCCCTCAGTCTCCGGATAGCGGTGGTTCGCCGGCACGTCACTCGCGCGCTTGAGGCTGTCGAGGATGTACTCCGGCGTCGGGATGTCCGGGTCGCCGATGCCGAACGAGATCACGTCGATGCCCTGCGCCCGCTTCGCGGCGATCATCTCGGAGATGCGCGCGAAGAGGTACGGCGGCAGTTGCTGAACGCGCTGCGCAAGTTCCATGAGCGGGGCTCCCTATCGCCTCGTTGGGTGCATTCGTGGCCGTGAGTGTCGAGGATGCTGCGTGCTCATGCCAGCGGCGCGGCAGCGATGGCTAGTGCCAGCGGCCGAAGCGCACCTTCACACCAGCGACGCGGCGCTCCTCGATACGGTCGAGGATGGCCTGCTCGTCGAGCGTGCGGCGCAGCTCGTAGCCCGAGCGACCGGGCCGGTAGCCGCAGGCGATCGCCGTTGGCACCGAGCGCGTCACGTCAGGCCGAGCACGCACGACGGCCTGCTTCGCGCCGGTCGCGGCGAGCTGGTACGTGGCCGCCGCGAGCATGACCTGCCCGAGCTGCCGCCCCCAGTGCTCCGAGTCAATCGCGCAGGAGACCACACGGCCCATGCCTTGTGCATCCGGCGCCATGTTGATCGCGTAGCCAATGATCGCATCGCCCTCGACGAGCACGCCCACCCACGAGGCAGCCGCGAGACGTGCGCGGGTGGCCGGCTCCCCGTCGGAGCAGTCGTAGTAGGCGTCAGCCTCGATCGCCACGATGCGGTCGAAGTCGGCCTCGGTCGCGCGGCGGATCGAGAGCCCATCGGGCAGCTCGGGCGGGGTCGCCTCACTCAGCGCACGGTGCTCGAGGTCCATCCACTCCGGGAACGGCAAGAACCCGGCCGCGTCGAGCATCGGGTCGAGCCACTCGCGATTTGTGAACGACACAAGGTCGAGCTTCACGTACGGCACCGGGTAGTCAGGCAGCGAGTCCGCGATCGCGTTCCACATCGGATTGAACGCCATCATCAGGACGTCCTGTGACTCGAACGCGAACATCATGTGCAGTTGGCCGTCCTGCATCACCAGCGCGAGGTCAGCGCCCTCGGTCCGCAGCGCCTGCGAGTCATCAAGCGCCAGCAGGCGCTCCCACTCACGAGGTCGCAGCGGGGCGTTGCGCACCCCGACATCAAACTGCTGAATCGCGCGTCGCTCTTGGGTCACGGTCAGTCCTCCCAGCGGGAAGCGAACACGAACGTCGCGGGACCTTCGAGGTACACCTCGCCCGCGCCGTCCCAGGAGATGCGCAGCGTGCCCCCCGGCACTGCGACATCGACGTTTTCGTCAGCTCGGTCGTGCAGCCGCGCGGCCACGACCGCAGCGCACGCACCAGTTCCACACGCCAGCGTCTCGCCGGCGCCGCGCTCCCATACGCGCATGTCGAGGTGTGCGCGATCACGCACCTGCACGATCTCGAAGTTCGTGCGGTGGGCGAACAACGGGTCGTGCTCAACCGCTGGTCCGATGCGATGCAGATCGAAGTCCGCCGGCGCGCTGTCGAGGAAGTGCACCGCGTGCGGGTTTCCCATCGACACCAGCGTCAGCGCAAGCGGCTCGCTCGCGGCGGTCATTGGCAAGTCACGCACCGGCCCAGCCTGCTCAATGCGCGCGCCCACGTCCTGTGGGTCGAGGTGCGGCGCACCCATCGCAACGCGCACGGTCTGCACAGCACCACTCGAGTCGCGCGTGGCGCGCGCCTCCAGCACACCGGCCATCGTGTCCACGGTCATCACTCCGTCGGCGGCAGGCAGGATCCCCTGGTCGAGCAGGTACTTCACGAAGACCCGCACGCCATTGCCGCACATCTCGGCCTCGGAGCCATCGGGATTGAAAATGCGCATCCGACGGTCGGCCTTGGCCGAGGGAAACGAGACGATCAGCCCGTCCGCCCCCACCCCGAAGTGGCGGTCGCAGACGCGGATCGCCAGCGACGGCCAGTCGAAGTCGAGGTCGGTCGACTCCGTCAGGACGAAGTCGTTGCCGGTGCCGTGCATCTTCCAGAAGTCGAAATTCATGCCAGCCATCGTACGGGCCCCGCCCCTACCGTCTCAACTCAGCGCAGCCGTCTCAACCGCCCGCACGGCCGCCTCGAGGTCGGACCCCAGCACCCACTCGATCCGCTCATCGTCGCGGCGGAACCAGGTCGCCTGCATTCGGATCAGACGATGTGTCTCCGTCTTTGTCCGCGCCATGGCCTCATCCACGCCCCATTCGCCCGAGGCCACCCGCACCGCCTCGGCGTAGCCCATCGTCCGCATGGCCGGGAGCCCCGCGTCGAAGCGTTCGAGCAGCCCTCGCGTCTCCTCGACGAGCCCGGCGGCGTACATCGCCTCCACGCGCATGTCCGCCCGCTCGTGCAGCGCCTCCCGAGGCCAGTCGAGCCCAACCACGCTCGAAGCGAAGTCCGGGGGCTCGATGCTCGGCGCGGCGCCCGCCGCAGCCACCTCGATCGCCCGGATCACACGCCGGTGGTTCTTGGGATCGACCAGCCGGTCAGCCGCTTCGGGCGCGAGTACCTGGAGCCGCGCGAAGAGGGCAGCCACGCCCTCAGCCTCCAGCTGTGCTTCAAGTTCGGCCCGTAGCTCGAGATCAGGCTCGACCGCGGGCGGCTGCCAGCCCTCGAGTAGCGCCCAGACGTACTGCCCGGTGCCACCCACTACGAGCGGTGTCTTGCCTCGTGCCCAGATGTCATCGAGTGCCGCACGTGCCTCGCGCAGCCAGTCCGCCAGCGTGTACGGCGCATCCACCGGCACGTGGCCAACGAGGTGATGCCGAACAGCAGCCTGCTCTTCGGTAGTCGGAGCCGCAGTCCCGACCATCATCCCCGCGCGCACCTGCCGCGAGTCCGCCGACACCACCTCGACGTCGAGATGCTGCGCGACGGCAACAGCAACGGCAGTCTTGCCGGAGGCAGTGGCGCCGACGATGGCGACGACGCGCCGTGCTGGAGGCATCTGGATAGAAGTCAGCGCGTGGCTGCGGCGGCCTGGCAGATCTTGGTGAAGGACTCGGCCTGCAACGCGGCACCGCCGACCAGCAGGCCATCGATGTCAGGCTGCCCCATCAGCGAGGCTGCGTTCTCAGCGTTTGCCGATCCGCCGTACTGGATGCGGCAGTTCGCCGCAGTATCCTCGTCGTAGCGCTCGGCAACGATCGCGCGGATGTCGGCGCACGTCATCTGCGCGATCTCGGGTGTCGCGGTCAGGCCCGTGCCGATCGCCCAGACCGGCTCGTAGGCCACGATGAAGCCCTCAGGCAGGCTCGAGATGTCATCGAACGCCGCGAGCAGCTGCCGGCGCAGCACGTCGTTCGTGCGACCACCCTCGCGCTCCTCGCGCAGCTCACCGACGGCGAGCATCGGCTGCATGCCGAGCTCGAGCACGACCTTGAGCTTCTTGTTGGTCGCCTCGTCCGTCTCACCAAAGACGTGACGGCGCTCGGAGTGCCCAATGATCACGTAGTCCACGACACCCGCGAGCTGTGCCGCGCTCTGCTCACCCGTGAAGGCGCCCTGCGCCTCCCAGTACACGTTCTGCACACCGACACCGATCTTGGTGCCCGCGAGGATGTCCGCCGCGTCGCCAATCCATGGGGCCGGCGGACACACCGCCATGTCGACGCCCTCGATGCCAGCAAGCGAACCCTTGAGCGCGGTCAGCAGCTCACGAGCCGGCGTGCGGCCGAGGTTCATCTTCCAGTTGCCAGCCACAATCGGTGTACGTGCCATCGCTCAGGCTCCGAATCTCGAGAGCCGCAACGCGTGTGCGAACGCCTGCGGCAGCAGCTCCTTGGCGGGGAAGATCCCGAGGCCGCCTCGCAGCGTCTCGGGCTCGTTGAAGTGATGCACCTCGTCGCGGCGCACATAGTCGCCGCGGATGATTGTCGGCACCGGGTGCCACGAGTGGTCTGCCATCGCCGCCGGCGTGGAGTGGTCGCCAGCGATCACGATCACGTTCGGGTTGAGCTTCATGATCTCCGGGATGCGCACGTCGAAGTCCTGGATGGCCTTCACCTTGCGCGCGAAATCACCGTCCTCGCCCGCACTGTCCGTGTACTTGTAGTGCATGAAGAAGAAGTCGTAGTCGTCCCAGTGCTTCGCGAGCGTCTCGATCTCTGAGTCGAAGGTCGTGCCGGTCTCGAGCACATCCATGCCCACGAGACGAGCGAGTCCGCGATACATCGGGTACACCGCAACCGCCGCCGCACGCAGCTTCCAGAGTTCTGGCAGCTGCGGCAACGAGGGCGGCGTCGCCCAGCCGCGCAGCGTCAGCGCGTTGGCCTGGTCGCGATCACCGATCAGCTTGCGTGCCTGCGCCACGAACTCGCGTGCGAGTGCGGCCGTGCGCTCGGCAGCCGGCGCCGTCGCGACAACCTCGAGTGGTGCCACGCCCTCGCGCTGCGGGTCGGTCTCGTTCAGTTCGGGACTCAGCCCCTGTCCGCGGAAGATGAGTGCGAAGCGGTGCTCGCGCACCGGGCGGATGAACATCTCGACACCGTCGAGCTTCACCTCGCGCTGCAACAGCTCACAGATTTCGGCGGTCTTCTCCGTCGCGATGCGGCCCGCACGGCGGTCAGTGATCAGGCCGTCCGCACCGACAGTGCAGAAGTTGCCACGCGCGGCGAGGTCATCCGGCCCGAGCGGAAAGTCGATGCCGGTTGCCTCGAGCACGCCACGGCCAACCTCGTACACGAGCGGGTCGTAGCCGAACAGCGCGAGGTGGCCCGGACCAGAGCCGGTCGTGATGCCAAGCCCAACCGGGACCGTCTGCCCGGTGATGCCCTCTTCCGCGAGGCGGTCGAGGTGACGCGGGTGCGCCTCCTCCAGCTCGGTGCGGCCGCGCGGCCCCTGCATGCCCCCCAGTCCATCGAGGACACAGAGCAACACCTTGGTGTTGTTGGGCGCGGAGAGGCGACGAATCAGATCGATATCCACAGATGCTCCGGTGCTATGCGTCGAGCAGCGCGTCCACGGCGGGGAGTGACTTGCCCTGCAACATTGAAAGCGAGGCGCCACCGCCAGTCGAGATGTGCGAGATGCGGTCGGTCACGCCGGCACGACGCACCACGGCTGCGGTCTCGCCGCCGCCAACGACAGTCGTTGCGTTCAGCTCACCGACAATGCGCGCGACGGCCAACGATCCGCGATCGAACGGTGCGCGCTCGAACAGGCCAACTGGCCCGTTCCACACGACCGTCTTCGTCGGGCGCAGCGCAGTCGCGAACGCCTGCACGGTGCCCGCACCAATGTCGAGCACGCGCCAGTTCACGGGGATCTGCGCGACCGAGACGGTGCGCACGTGCTCGGCGTCTGCGCCGCCGAAGGCGACCACAACATCCGAGGGCAGCACGATCTCGATCCCGCCTCGGTGCTCGGCCAGCGCCATGATGTAGCGCGCGCCCGCGAGTCCTTCGTTCTCCACCAGCGAGTCCGCGACATCGATGCCGCGCGCCTTCAGAAACGTGTTCGCGATCGCGCCGCCGATGCAGATCACGTCGGCGTTCTCAACCAGGTTTTCGAGGATGCCAATTTTGTCGGACACCTTGGAGCCGCCGAGGATGATCCCGAACGGACGCTCCGGCGCCTCGGTCACACGACTGAGGTAATCAACCTCGCGCTCCAGCAGCAGGCCCGCGTACGCCGGCAGGTGCTTCGTCACACCGACTGTCGAAGCGTGCGCGCGGTGCGCGGTGCCGAACGCGTCGTTCACATAGATGTCGCCGAGCTTCGCCAGCGCTGCCGAGAACGCCTCGTCGTTTTCCTCTTCCTCGTCGTGGAAGCGGACGTTCTCCAGCATCAGGATGTCGCCGGGGTTCATCGTGCGGGTCAGCGCCTCGACCTCGTCGCCGATGCAGTCCTTCGCGGTCTGGACAGGCACACCAAGCAGGTTCGTGAGGTGCCGCGCGATTGGCGCGTTGCTCAGCGATGCCTCGACGCCCTTCGGGCGACCAAGGTGTGAGCAGATCACGATGCACGCGCCGGCGTCGCGCAGTGCGCGGATCGTCGGCAATGACTCGGTCAGGCGCATGTCGTCGACAACGCGGCCATCGACCACCTGGACGTTGTAGTCGACGCGCAGCAGCACGCGCTTGCCGCGCACCTCGACGTCACGAATCGTCTTCTTTTTCACGGCGATCTCCGGGGATGACGGGAGCAAATCGAATCCAACGCGGGCACGCTACCACAACCCGCCACACCGCCCTAGCGCACGATTGTGGGGCTGTAATTGTGTGATTAACGCCGTCCGGTGGCCGTTCCGAGGTACTCCGCGAGTAGCCCGAGCTCGGCACCATCGAGGCCGACACGGCTCGCCGCGGCCTCCGCGAGTCGCACCTGCTCGTCCACGTATGCCTCGGCGGTGGCACGGCCGCCAGCCTGCTCGACCAGCGTCGCGAGCGTGCGATAGTCCCCGCCAGCCACGGGCTTCGAGGCATACGCAGCAGCGAGCGCATCACGCTCGGCTCCGCGCGCACCCTCAAGCGCCGCGAGCACCGGATACGTCTTCTTCCGTGCGAGGAGGTCGCCGCCCGGCTCCTTGCCCAGCTGCCGCGCCGTGCCCCAGCAGTCCAACACGTCATCGAGCACCTGGAACGCCATGCCGACATGCCGCCCATACTCCCGGAACGCGTCAACAACGTCCGAGTTCGCTCCGCCAACCAGCGCACCGATCGCAAACGGCGCCGCGAACATCGCCGCGGTCTTCCCGCTCGCCATCGTCACGTACTCATCCAGCGTGACGTCGTCCCGCTCTTCGAACCGCATATCGAGGTACTGCCCCTCGACCAGCCGCATGCATGCCTCGTCGAGCTCCGCCATGGCCGCGACGACCAGTCGGTCCTCGACCTGCGCACGCGTCAGGCGGTGCATCGCCAGGCGAGCCAGCGTGTACATGCCGTCACCCGTGTTAATCGCCTGCGGCACCCCCGCGAACGTCCATACCGTCGAGCGCCCGCGTCGCGTCGCGCTGTCGTCCTCGATGTCGTCGTGCAGCAGCGAGAAGTTGTGCACCAGGTCGACGGCCGCACCCGCGACTGCCACGAGGTGCGCGTTGCCCCCGACCAGCTCCGCCGCCAGCAGCACCGCCGTCGATCGCAGCATCTTGCCGGGCGATGCCAGCTCAGCCTCCCCCAGCTGGTCTTCCCAGCCCATGTGGTAGCGCATCCACGCGTACAGCCCCGCCGGGTCACGCCCCACGATCGCGCGCAGCTCTTTGAGCACCAGCGGTCGGTAGCGGTCGATCCGTGCGTCGAGGGATTCGAAGGCGGGCGCTGTCATGCCGGCTCCAGCGTCAGCGTGTGCTCGGCCGCTGCTTCCACGGCGCCGCGCGTGAAGAGTAGCGGACGATAGCGGCCGGCAAGGTACTCCTCGATGCAGTCGCCGTAGCGCGGGTGCCCAGGGATTCCGGACTGCCCCGTCGAGAGCTGGAAGAGCGAGCGGTCCATATCCGCGAGGTCCACGATCTGGCGGTAGCCGGGCAGGATGCCCGTCGCATCGGTGTCACGAACCAGCGACAGCGACGCCTGCCACACCGTGTTCAGGTCACCACCGATCGGGTATGGCCCGCGCGAGAAGTACTTGCCCAGTCCTGGCACCGCCGAGAGCGCGTGTGGCAGTCGCCACACATGCAGCGCCCCCCAGGTCCACTGCCCCGGCTCTGGGCCAAGTTGTTTGCGCAGCGACTCGGTCGCCTCGTGGATCGCAGCGCGTAGCAGTCGGTCGCGGTCAGCCGCGTCCGTGAAACACGGCGCCGAGGCCGACTCCAGCGCGCGCAGCACCCAGCCCTGCGCACGCAGCGCGAACGATGAGCCCGCGAACGGCACGCCGATGCCCTGCCCGAGCAGCAGCGCCTCATCGCGCCCCGCGAGCCGGCGCGCGAGTGCATGACTCGCTGCACGGAACGCACTCTCGAGGAATGCCGCCGCTGCACTGCTCGCCTGCACACGCCCGTCCCAGGCAGCCGCGATCCCGGCGAGCTCGGGGTCGGTGATCAGCGGCACCGCCACATCGCGGAGCCGCACGAGGTATTCCGATCGCTGATCCGTCTGAATCGCCGCGAACGATCCGATGCCGTGCTTCGCACTCGCTTCGATCAGCGCCGCGATTCGGTCAGCGCGAGCCGGCTCGCAGAAGTCCTCGCCCACATCGGCGAGCACGCCCGGATCCTGGTTCGCCGACACGACGTATCCGCGCTCCGGGTCGAGCTGCCGAGGCATCTCGTCTGCGCTGATGTACCCCGGTACCTCGACCTCACTCGCGCCGTCATGCGGCAGCAGTCCCGCACCCGGCGCCCGTCGCGGAATGCTCCCGGACATCCGGTACCCGATGCGTCCGAGGCGATGCGCGAAGATGTAGTTGAAGGTCACGCCCGGTCGCCGGCTGACGGCCTCGTCGAACGCCTCGACCGTCGTCGCGCGGCACAGGTCGAGCACCGGCCCCAGCGGGTCCCCCGGTTCGAGGCCGGTCGATCGCAGCGCCACCGCCCGCGCCTCACCCGGAATCACTGGCCCCAGCACCGGCCCATGCCGCGTCTCGAGTACGCGCTCCTCGACCGGCTCGCTGTCGCGCACGGCGATCTGCTCGATGCGCGTGCGGCCCGTGCGGTAGCCCTCGGGCGTCGCGTACATCGTCTCGTTCTGCGGATCGATCGTCTCGACGTAGCAGTCGCTCACGTCGGCCAACCCTGCCGTGATGCCCCACGCCAATTCTCGGTTATGTCCCATTGCGACCAATGGCACGCCCGGGCAGTTCGCCCCGATCACGTTGAAGCGCCCACCGACGGTGTGGCTGACGTGCAGCAGTCCCGGCATGCGTGACTCGAGGTGTGGGTCGCTCGCCAGCAGCGGCCCGCCGGTCAGCGAGCGCTCGGCAGTCACAGCCCAGGCATTCGAGCCTGCTCCGCCCGGAATCCCGAGCGAGCGCGCGAGCCGGTACGCCTCGACGATCCGCTCGGCCGTCTGGGCTGCCAGTCCGGTCACCGTGGAGCCGGCGGCGCGAGTCAGCACCTCGGCGGACGCCGCTCGCTCGCTGCCCAGCGCGCCGATCAGCCGCTCCCGCACGAGCTCCGTGTCCCAGTCAGCAGCGAA
>QWQU01000049.1 GCA_003670735.1 Chloroflexota bacterium
CCCGCCGCCTTCTCGGGCGCGAGCGAGAACCCGAGCGCGCGCATTCGGCGCGAGGTGCGGCGCAGCAACGTCGCCGTCGAGGCGCCCTTGGGCGTGCGCACCTGCTCAGCCGTCGCGTCCGCCGGGTGGAACGCGATGTCGAGCTCCCCCGACGCCACGGACGCAGCGAGGTCACGCGGGGCCGCGCTATCCAGCACGTGGATCCGATCGAGCAGCGGCAGGTTGGCGCGGTAGTAGACCGGGTTCGCCACCAGCGTCGTCCCGGCGTCCTCGCGCGCGACCGGCACGAACGGGCCGCTGCCCATCGCCGCATCGACCACGCTGTAGCGCGTCGCCGCACGGATGCCACCCGTGGTCGTGTCCGCGAGGTAGTCGATCAGCAGGCTGAACGGCGCGCGCATCCGCAGCACGACCGTGCGTGTATCTGGCGCCTCGATCCGGTCCACCGCTGTCGAGAACAGGTAGTCACCCGCCGCCCGCCGATCCGCGAAGTCGCGACGCACGTTGTCCGCGCTGAGCGAGTCCGCGAGGTTCTTCGCGTTAGGGTGGAAGTGCATCCCCTCGCGCAGCTTCGCCGTGACCGTCATTCCGTCGGGCGTGACCTCGAACCGCTCAGCAAGGTCGCCGTAGGCGCGGCCACTGCGCGGGTCGAATGCCACGAGGCGCGAGTAGACCGCGTCCGCGAGCCCCACCCGGTCGCCCGTGGGCGCCGCGTAGCCAATGCGCAGGTCGCCGCTGCGCTTCGCGCTCGGCACCGACGGCGCGGAAGCGAGCATCCCGCCGTTCCCCAGCCCGCAGGCGGCGAGGAATGCCGCGGCGGCTGCGCCGGACGCGCCCATCCGCAGGACAGCGCGACGCGGGTAGCGAGCAGGCGTCATCGACGTTCCAAGCGCTCAGGTGGGTGGCAACAGCATCGTACCGAGCGCTTCAGCGCAGCCGCCACTCGCGGCCATCGAGGCGCCGCCCTACCGTGTTCCCGTGACGATCTTCAATCCCTACGACGAGCTGCCCGAGGACGAGCCGGATCAGCGGCGCGCACCGCGCAGCACAACCAAGGTCGTCGGCGGCCTGCTCGCGTTCCTGCTCGTCGTCGCCTTCATGCTCATCACCTGCACGCGGGCCTACGTCGGCAGCGTCCCCGAGCGGACCGCCGAGGTGAACCGCCAGGGCCTCACCGCAGAGGTGCCAAAGTTCCTCGCGCTCCCCTCGCTCGGCTCGGACGGGACGCGCACCCACGGGATCTGGGTGACGCTCCGCGCCGACGGCACAGCGCTCGTGATCTCGTCGCGCGGGCCGGAGCGTGCCTGCTTCGTGAACTACGTCATCGAGCAGTCGCTGTACCGCGACAGCTGCACCAACGCCACCTACGACCGAGCCGGCGCGCCGCTCTCCGGCTTCGCTGCGCGCTCCCTCGATCGCTTCGAGTCACGCGTCACCGGTGACGCCGTCGTCGTGGATCTCGAGCGCACGCGGCTCGGGGCCTGCCGCCCACCCAGCAGCGAGAGTTGCTCCCCCGCGAGCGCACCGGTCTACCGCCCGACCTACTAGGGTTCCCCCGCAGCCCACATTGCATTTCCGTATCGAAGACGGCATCTGCCGCGAAGTGCGCCTCACAACGGGTGCTCTGCCCCGCTCTGGCCGAGTCTGAGGGGTTCAGCGGACGTATCGTGCACTGCGCGGAGAGGACTGCCCGTGGACGGCATGCTGGTAGCCACGCACGTCGGCTTCCTGACCCTCGGTCTGGCCTCGATTGTGCGCGCGGTCCGCGCGCCGGGACGTGCCACGCTCGACGCCGCCATCTTCTTCGGACTCGTGGGCTGCCTCAGCATCCTCACGCTCCTCTACGGCAACAACGAGATCAGCAACCCCATCCTTAATGGCGTGCGCCAGGCACTGCGCCTCGCGCTGCCGTTGGCCCTGCTCCGCGTGCTCGACGGCTTCATCCCGCTGCGTCGAGGCGTCTCGATTCTCTACACCGTCGCCTGGGCAGCCTGCCTCGCCGCCGCGCTCGCCGGCCCACCGCTCGCTCGAGTCGCACTGCTGCTCGGCAGCCTCTACATCTTCATCGGCCTCCCATACGTCGCGTTCGAGTTCGCGCTCTTCGCCCGCCGCGCGACCGGCATCGTCCGTCGCCGCATGGAATGGCTCGGCATCGGCACGCTCAGCCTCGTCGCCGCCGCCGTCGCCCGCGTGTGCGAGGAGTACGTGCCCGTGGCCGCGCCCGTCGCGCACACCGCGTTCTTCATCGCTGCGCTCGGCACTGGCATCGGTTACTTCCTCGGCCTCACGCCGCCCGCCGCCATCCGTCGCCTCTGGCACTTCGAGGCCGTAACCGACGTGCTGAAGATGCTCGCTGCCGCACCGCTCGGCGAAGCCGTCGGCACCCCGGACACGCGCGTCCCGCTCGAGGTCGCACGCAGCTTTGGTGCCCCCCGTGGCGCGCTCGCGCTCTGGCGTCCCGACGTGCAGGCCGTGCTCAGTGGCGTGCAACGCGTCGAGGACATCCCGAGTCCATCGACCTCGATCGCCAACCGCGTCTACCAGACCCAGCGCTCCGTCTACGCCGAGGACGTCACCACCTACGACCCCGCCAACGCCGAGATGTATGCGCGCTGGAACACACGCACCATCCTCGCCGCACCCGTGACCGTCGGTGAGCGACGCTTCGGCACACTCGCGCTCTACGGCCCCAGCCCCGGCGGCATGTCGCCCGAGGATCTCCCCGCGCTCGAGGCCGTCGCCCGCGAGGTCGCCACCTTCCTCGTGCGTCGCGAGGTCGCAGCCCTCCAGATCGAGGCCAGCGCGCAAGCCGAGGCAGCGCTGCTCAAGGACGACTTCCTCGCAGCCGTGTCACACGACGTGCGCACCCCACTTACCGCACTGATGGTCCGAGCACAGCTGCTCGCCCGCCGCTTCAACCGCTCCGACGACACCGAGTCAGCCGACGCCGTTGAGGCGCTCGTCGCCGACGGCCGGCGCGTGCAGCGCCTCGTCGAAACATTGCTCGATGTCGTGAAGGCAGAGGGCGGTCGCTTCACCTCGATCTTCGAGCCGCACGACCTGCGCCACATCGTCAACGAGGTCGTCTCCAGCCTGATCGAGCCGCAGCATGCGATCACCGTGCGAGGCAACGCCGCCGCCGAGGTCGACGCCGAACGCATCGCCGAGGTCGTGCAAAACCTGCTCGACAACGCGCTGAAGTTCTCGAAGTCCGCTACGCCGATCGACATCACCATCGACGGCGACGACACAAACTCGCGCATCGTGATCGAAGACCGCGGCGTCGGTCTCACGACCGAGGATCTGACCACGATCTTCAACCGCTTCCAGCGGGGTTCCGCCGCACAGCACGCCGGTGGCGCGGGCGTCGGCCTCTACGTAAGCCACCGCATCATCGAGGAGCACGGTGGCACGCTCACCGCTGAGCAGCGCGAGGGCGGCGGCAGTCGCTTCCTGATCAGCCTGCCAGTCGAGGTCGCTCAGCCGAAGGCTACGCCCGCCGACACCTCGATCGCTCGAGACAACGACACATCAGAGGCGAGGCCCATGCTCATCCCCGCAACGGACGGCGCTGCACGTTGACCTCGAGTAGACCCGGCGACCCCGAATCCACCACTGCAGCCGCACCGGCACGCACCACCACACGCATCCTCGTCGCCGAGGATGAGCACGAGCTCGCAAGCCTCGTGCGCGCGCTGCTCGAAGACCTTGGCTACGAGGCGACCTTGGTCGAGGACGGCCAGGCCGCGCTCGACGCGATCGCGCAAGAGCGTCCCTCGCTGCTGATCACTGACCTCGCGATGCCGCGCATGTCCGGCGAAGAGCTGATCGCACAGCTCCAGCAGACGGAACACCGAGACCTGCCGATCATCGTGCTGAGCGCGCGCCCAGACGCCGCCACACGCATCGCACCGTTCCCCGGTGTGCGCCTGCTGATGAAGCCCTTCGACATCGATGAGTTCGAGGCGCTCGTGATGCGCTCGCTCCCGCCCGCGCTCTAGCCCCGAATCACCTCGACACAACAAAACGAGGAGCGCGTGAGCGCTCCTCGTTCGTTCAGTCTCCGTAGCCAGGCCCCTACCAGATGCCGAGCATCATCTTGACCTCTTCCGAGGCCATCGTCTTCGGATCCCAGGGCGGCTCCCAGACCAGGTTCACCTCGACGTCGTCGACGCCAGGCAGCTGGGTCAGCAGGTGGTACGCCTGCCCCTGGATCATTGGCCCGATCGGGCAGCCCGGAGACGTCAGCGTGAGGTCGATCGAGACCAGCCCGCTGTCTTCCATCTCGACGTGATACACCAGCCCAAGGTCGACAATGCCCATGTGCAGCTCAGGGTCCTGCACCTGCTTGAGCACTTCCCAGATCTCTTCGACCGATGGGCGCTCTGCCTGAACGCTCGTATCAGCTTCTGCCATCACTCACTCCGTTCATCGGTCGTCACCGCCGCAGCCGTCTGCGACTGCAATGCCTGCTGCAACGTCTTCCATGCCAGCGACGCGCACTTCACGCGCACCGGGAACTTCGCCACACCGGCCAGCGCCTCGATGTCGCCGAGGTCTTGCTCGGCCGTCGAGGGTGCTTCGCCCGTCAGCATCATCTGCTGGAACGTCTCCACCGCGCGCAGCGCCTCGGCGGTCGTGTGACCGGCAACGTACACCGTCATCATCGATGACGACGCCTGCGAGATGCTGCAGCCGGCTCCCGAGAACGCGATGTCCTCGATCCGACCGTCTGCGTTCACCGTCGCCTCGATCGTAATCTGGTCGCCGCACAGCGGGTTCGCGCCGTCCGCCTTGTGGTTGGCGGCGTCGAGGTGACCGTGGTGCCGCGGGTTGCGGTAGTGGTCGAGCAGGATCTCGCGATACAGATCCTCGAGTGCTGCGTCAGGCATGTACGCCTCCGAAGAACCGCACAACCTCGCGCGTGGCGTCGACCAGGACGTCAACCTCCTCGCGCGTGTTGTAGATGTAGAACGACGCTCGAGCCGTCGCGGGAATCTCGAGGCATGCCATCACCGGCTGCGCGCAGTGGTGACCGGCACGAATCGCAACCCCGTGCGAGTCGAGCACCTGCCCGATGTCGTGCGGGTGAATGCCGTCGAGGCTGAACGAGAGCACGCCGCCGCGAATGCTGCGGTCCTCAGGTCCGTAGATGGTGATCCCCGGCACATCAACCATCCGGTCAAGCGCGTAGCCCAGCAGGTCGCTCTCGTGCTGATGCACCGCGTCCATGCCCAGCGCACTCAGATAGTCGATCGCCGTGCCAAATGCGATCGTGTCGGCGATGTTCGGCGTGCCCGCCTCGAACTTGTGCGGGACGTCGTTCCAGGTCGACTGCTCCATCGTGACGCTGAGGATCATGTCGCCACCGCCCATGAACGGCGGCATCGCCTCCAGCAGCGCGTAACGCCCCCACAGCACACCAATGCCGGTTGGGCCGAGCATCTTGTGCGCGGAGAACGCGAGGAAGTCCGCGCCGATCGCGGTCACGTCTGTCGCGAGGTGCGGCACGCCCTGCGCGCCGTCCACCAGCACGATCGCGCCCTGCGCGTGCGCCAGATCCGCGAGCTCGCGCACCGGGATGATCGTCCCGAGCGCGTTCGACATCTGCGTGATCGAGAGCAGCTTCGTCTTTGGCCCGATAAGCGTGCGGGCGACCGCCATGTCGAGCGTGCCGTCCTGCAGCATCGGGATGTACTTGAGCACGATCCCGCGCTCGTCCCGCAGCATCTGCCATGGCACGATATTCGAGTGGTGCTCAAGCTCCGAGATCAGAATCTCGTCGCCCGCCTGCAGGTTGGCTCGCGCCCAGGTGTGCGCGACGAGGTTGATCGCCTCAGTCGTGTTGCGCGTGAAGATGATCTCTTCGGGGCGCTTGGCGCCGATGAAGCGCGCGATCTTCTCGCGCACCCCCTCGTACGCCGCGGTCGCCTCTTGCGAGAGCGTGTGCACGCCGCGGTGGATGTTCGCGTTGTAGTCGCGGTAGTAGCGCGTCAGCTCCGCGATCACCTGGACGGGCTTCTGGCTCGTCGCGGCATTGTCGAGGTAGACCAGACGCGTCCCGTTCACCTCACGCTTGAGGATCGGAAAGTCGCGCCGAATCGACTCGGTGTTCCAGTCGCGGATGCCGGTCATGGCGTCCGCACCGACGTGGTTCACATCGCCGCCGTGGTCATGCATATGGTTCGAGGTCACCCCTGGGGTCCCTCCAGATCAACGAGGACGTCATCCCCGTCGATGGTCACCGGATAGGCGCGCACGCTCTTCACAGCCGGCAAGGTCAGCACCTTGCCCGTGCGCGCATCGAAGGCGGCACCGTGGCGCGGACAGATCACGCGGCCAGCGCGCAATCGTCCTTCGCCCAGCGGGCCGCCGTCGTGCGTACAGATGTTGTCGATCGCGTAGACCTCGCCATCGATGTTGCTGAGCGCCAGCGAGCGGCCGTCGCATTCGACGACACACACCTGGCCCTCAGGCACATCGGCGATCGAGGCCACACGCTCCGCCACTAGAGCTCTGCCGTCGCCAGCTTCGCCTGCACGCGTGCGGTCAGCTCGTCCTCGTCGAGGCCGGGCATGCCCGTCGCACCGACGACCGAGTGGAAGAAGCCCGCCACCATCTGCTGCAGCGCGGCACGAGTGTCCAGGCCACGCGACTGCAGATAGAAGAGCGCTTCCTGGTCCACCGGGCCGACAGCCGCGTGGTGGCCACAGCGGATCACATCCGCCGTAAGAATCTCGAGTACAGGGTCGGAGTCGGCCTTCGCCTCGCCCGAGATCAGCAGGTTGCGGTTCGTCTGGTCGGCGTCGGCACCCTTGGCCGTCTCACCGACGCGCGTGATGCCGTAGTACGCCTGACGCGAGGCGCCCGCGAGCGCCGCCTTCACCTCGACGATCGAGGTGGTCTTCGGGCCGGTGTGGTCCTGCAACGTCACGAAGTCGAAGTGCTGCTGCGCATCACCGAGCGCGACCGCGCGGATGCCCGAGTTCGAGCCTTCGCCCTCGAGCATCATCTCGATGGTCTGCTTCACCAGCAGCCCACCCATCGCGATCGAGGCGAACTGCACGTCCGAGTCACGCTCCAGGCGCGCACGCACCCACGTGAAGTCGCGCGTCTGCGCGCCCCAGCGGTCGTCCACCAGCAGCTTCACGCGCGCCGCTTGGCCCGCGAACACCTCAACCGCACCCGCGACGGTGATCGGCGCATCGCCGCTCTCCAGTCGCAGCACGATCGAGACTTCCGCCTGCTCTTCGGCAATCACGAGCACACGCGGATACGCCGCACCGTTGGCGGCAGCACTCGCGTCAATCGTTACCTGCACCGGCGCATCGAACGTCGCACCCTTCGGCGCGTACACCAGCACGCCATCGCTCCACTGCGCCGCGTTAGCAGCGAGGAAGCGACCTTCAGTCGCGAGCAGCAACGTACCGAGTCGATCGGCCGCCGCAACCTTGCCCACACCCTCGGCGAGCGATCCCGCGAACGCGCCATTCGGCACGTTCGCCGTGACCGTCACCGTCGAGGCGCCCGGCGCCACCGCACCGAGATCGAGGCCAGCGAGGTCCACGTAGCGCCACGGACGCAGCGCCTGCGTCGGCATCGGCAGCGCCGAGAACGCGCGAGCCGCCTCGGCCCGGCGATCACGCAGCCATGCCGGCTCATTGCGAGCCGTGGAGGCCGCAACCACCCGCGCCTCGTCGTACTGCTGGACCGTTGATCCAGTCGTCATCTAGTTCCTCATTCCGATAACCCACACTCCAAGAAGCGCGGAGCCATCACAGGCTCAGACGCGCCCCAAAAGCTGGGCGAGAAGCGGCGCGCCGCTAGCCGACGGAGCCTTCCATCTGGAGCTCGATCAGGCGGTTCAGCTCGATCGCGTACTCCATCGGGAGCTCCTTCACGATCGGCTCAACGAAGCCGTTCACGACCATCTTGGCCGCCTCGGACTCCTCGATGCCGCGAGCCATCAGATAGAAGAGCTGGTCCTCACCGAGCTTCGAGACCGAAGCCTCGTGCCCGATCTGCACGCGCTCCTCGTCGACCTCCATCGTCGGGTACGTGTCCGAGCGCGACAGCGGGTCGAGCAGCAGCGCATCACAGCGCACCGTCGACGACGCGTTCTCGGCGCCTTCGTACACCTTCAGAAGGCCGCGGTACGAGGTGCGACCGTTCCCGCGCGACACCGACTTCGACACGATCGCGCTCGAAGTGTTCGGCGCGACGTGCACGATCTTGCCGCCCGCGTCCTGGTGCTGGCCGTTGCCCGCGAACGCCAGCGAGAGGATCTCGCCGTGCGCGCGCTCGCCCATCAGATAGATCGAGGGGTACTTCATCGTCAGCTTGGAGCCGAGGTTGCCGTCCACCCACTCCATGACCGCGTCCTCGTACGCATACGCACGCTTAGTCACGAGGTTGAAGACGTTGCTCGACCAGTTCTGAATCGTCGTGTAGCGGACGCGAGCGCCCTTCTTCACGATGATCTCCACCACCGCTGAGTGCAGCGAGTCCGAGCTGTACGTCGGGGCCGTGCAGCCCTCGACGTAGTGCACGTACGAGCCTTCGTCCGCGATGATCAGCGTCCGCTCGAACTGACCCATGTTCTCGGTGTTGATGCGGAAGTACGCCTGCAGGGGGATATCCACCTTCACGCCCTTCGGGACGTAGATGAACGAGCCACCCGACCACACCGCCGAGTTCAACGCGGCGAAGCGGTTGTCGCCAGCCGGCACCAGCGTGCCGAAGTGCTCCTTGACCAGCTCCGGGTAGTCCTGCAGCGCCTGGTCCATGCCCAGGAACACCACACCCAGCTTCGCGAGGTCCTCGCGAATGTTGTGGTACACGACTTCGGAGTCGTACTGCGCGCCCGCGCCGGCAAGGAACTGCTTCTCCGCCTCGGGAATGCCGAGCTTGTCGAAGGTGTCCTTGATGTACTGCGGGACGTCCTCCCACTTCGACGAGTCGCGGTCAGTCGCGCGCACGTAGTAGTGGATGTTGTCGAAGTCGATGCTCGCGAGGAGCTCCGGGCTACCGGCCCACGAGGGGTCGTGCAGCGTCTTGAACGTCTCCAGCGACTCAAGCCGCTGCTCCAGCATCCAGGCCGGCTCGTTCTTCATCTTGGACATCTCGCGGATCATCTCCGCGGTCAGACCCTTCTCGGCGATGAAGAGCGGCTTCACGTCGTCGTGGAAGCCCCACTTGTACTCGCCGACTGCATCACGTGCGCCGCTGTCGATGGTTGTCATTACTCGGCTACCGCACTTTCCGGTTCCCGGCTCAGGCCGAGCTCCTGGAGGATCGGGTCATAGCCCGTCTCCTCGATCTGCTTTGCGAGCGAGAAGTCACCGGAGCGCACGATGCGCCCGTTGACCAGCACATGTACGAAGTCCGGCTGGATGTAGTTCAGGATGCGCTGGTAGTGCGTGATGATCAGGATGCCCATGTCATCGCGGCGCAGCGTGTTCACACCCTCTGCCACCGTCCGCAGCGCGTCCACGTCGAGGCCGGAGTCGGTCTCGTCGAGGATCGCGAGGTC
>QWQU01000005.1 GCA_003670735.1 Chloroflexota bacterium
AATCGCGCAGACGGAGACGCCGGCGAACGCGCGTGCGTCCACCTCGCGCTCCGAGAGCATGTCGAGGAAGACCTGCACGGCGTTCTCGGAAGTGAAGACGGTCCACTGGTAGCTGCCGTCGCGCAGTTTCGTGACTGCGGCGTCCACGGCGGCGGGATCGGCGCGGCGCTGAATCTCGAGCGCCGGCAGGAGGATCGGGCGCGCGCCCTCGGCGCGCAGTGACTCGGCGAGCGTCGAGGCCTGCGCGCGCGTGCGCGTGATCAGCACGCGCTTCGTGGCGAGCGAGCCTCGGCCCGCACTCGCGATCTGCGAGCGCACGCGGACGACGTCACCGACGACGAACAGTGCAGGTGCCTCGATGTGTGCGTCGAGTGCGACCTGTGCGATCGCGCGTAGTGGTGCCTCGACGACACGTTGCTCGGGGCGCGTGGCAGCCTGGACGACGGCACATGGTGTCTCGGGGTCGCGGCCCGCCTCGACCAGTTGCGACACGATGCGGTCGAGGTTGCCGACGCCCATCAACACGACGAGCGTGTCGACGGCGGTGGCGAGCTTGTCCCAGTGGACGCCCTCTTCGCTGCGGTTCGGGTCCTCGTGGCCCGTCACGACGGCGAAGGATGCGGCGACGCCGCGATGGGTGATCGGGATGCCGGCTGCAGCGAGGCCACCGACCGCGGAAGTGATGCCGGAGATCACGGTGCAGGGCACGCCCGCGTTCGCGCACGCCTCCGCTTCTTCGCCGCCGCGGCCGAACACGAAGGGGTCGCCGCCCTTGAGGCGCACGACGCGCTTCCCCGCGAGCGCGTGCTCGACGATCGTGGCGTTGGTCTGGGTCTGCGTCAGCGCCTGGCGTCCGACGGCCTTGCCGGCGTCGATCAACAGCGCCTCACGTGGGCATTCGTCGAGCAGCTCGATCGGGGAGAGGCGGTCGTAGAGCACGACCTCAGCCTGACGCAGTGCATCGAGGCCGGCCTGGGTGATGTAGCCCGGGTCGCCGGGGCCGCCACCCACGAGCCACACGTGTCCGACTCGATCCGTTGTCATGACTCTCCCTGCGCTGCTGCGTTACGCAGCCGCTCGCCCAGCCCGCGCCCGAGCGAGACTGCTTGCGCCACGGGTGCGCTGCCGTCGGCGATCAACGGTGCGCGCTCGCCGTCCACGTCCGCGATCATTGCGCGCAGCGTGACGAGCTCGCGATCCACCTGTGCGTATGCGCCGACGGGGAGCGTGCAGCCTGAGCCGAGCGCGGCGAGGAAGCCTCGCTCGGCGTCCACGGCGACACGCGTCGCGGCGTGCTCGACGGCCGCGAGCAGTGCAAGGGTCGCGGTGTCGTCGGCGCGGCACTCGATCGCGATTGCACCCTGGCCGGGTGCCGGCAGGAACTCCATCGCGTCGAAGATCTGTGTAGCTTCGCCCATGCGTCCGAGGCGCACGAGGCCTGCGGCCGCCAACACCGCGCCATCGACCTCACCGTCCGCGACCTTGCGGAGGCGCGTGTCGACGTTGCCACGCAGCTCGACGATTTCGAGGTCGGGGCGCAACGCCTGCAGCAGGGAGCGCCGGCGCTGGGATGAGGTACCGACACGCGCGCCACTCGGCAGATCCGCGAGGCGTCGGCCATTCGAGCCGATGAAGGCATCACGTGGGTCGGCGCGTTCGAGGACAGCACCGATGACGAGCCCGGGGGCGTCCTCGGTGGGCATGTCCTTGAGTGAGTGCATCGCGATGTCGGCATCGCCGCGCAACAGCGCTTCCTCGACGCCGCGCACGAAGACGCCGCGCCCGCCGAGGATGCTCAGTGGGGTTGTGCGGTCGGCATCACCTTCGGTGGTGATGCGCACGTACTCGATCTCGAGGTCAGGGGAGTTGGCGCGCAGGGCAGCGGCGACGAGGTCGGACTGCACGAGCGCGAGTGCTGAGCCGCGCGTCGCCAGGCGCAGCGTTGTCACTGTAGCTCGGCGTCGTCCTCGATCGTGTCGAGGTCGAGCGCATCGAACGCGTCTTCAAGGCGGAACAGACGTCGTGCGGCGAGTACGTAGTCCTCGTTGTCACCGCGCTCACGCAGCGCGGAGATCGGGTCGTGCAGGAGCTGCTTCACGATCGCCTTGGTCAGCAGGTCGAGCTGCGATTGCTGCTCGTCACTGAGGCCCATGCGGCGGAGTGACTTGCCGACCTCCGCGGTGCGAACCTGCTCGGCGCGCTCGGTGAGAGCGGCGATGGTCGGCATGACCTGCAGCTGCTCCCACCACTGGAAGAAGCGCGCAGCCTCCTCGTCGACGATCGCGTTTACGTGCTCAAGCTCGTTCGCGCGTGCGGCGTGGTGCTCGGCGGCGATCGCCTGCAGGTCGTCGAGGTCGTAGTAGGTGACGCCGTTCACCTCGGTGACTGCGGGGTCGCAGTCACGCGGCATGCCGATGTCGATGATGAGCAGGTCTCGGCCGGCGCGGTTGCTCATCGCGTGCTCGACGGCATCGCGCGAGACCAGCGGCTCCGGCGTGTCGGCAGCGGCGATGGTGATGTCGGCCTGCGACATCGCGCGCGCGAGCTCATCGAGCGGCAGCACGCGGCCACCGAGCTCGGCGGCGAGCGCCTCAGCGCGCGACTGCGTGCGGTTCACGACAAGGACCTCGCGCACGCCGTGGTCGACGAGCGCGCTGGCAGCAAGCCGGCCCGCCTCGCCGGCACCGATGACGAGCACCGTCGCGTGCTCGAGATCCGGGAAGAGCAGCCGGGCCTGCTGCACGGCGATCGAGGAGACGGAGATGGCGTGACGGCCAATCTCGGTCTCGGAGCGCGCGCGGCGTCCGGTGCGGATCGCGGTGTGGAAGAGGCGCGAGAGGATCGCGTCGTCGGTGCCGGCGGCGACTGCCGCGGAGAAGGCCGCGCGCACCTGGCCAAGCACCTCGTACTCGCCGAGAACCATCGAGTCGACGCCCGAGGCGACCGAGTAGATGTGCCGCACGACATCGTTGTCGTGGAGGTCGATGCAGGATTGCTCAATCAGCTCACGCTCGGCGCCGGTCGCCTCCGTGAGAAAGTCGACGAGATCCGCGCGGGCGTAGGAGCCGGGCACGTAGAGCTCCATGCGGTTGCAGGTGTTCACGAGTGCGCCCGCGCCAAAGCGCTCACCGAGACGTGCGAGGACGTCCGGCATTGCTTCGCCTGGGATGGCGAGCTGCTCCCGCGCCTCGATCGCCGCCAGGTGATGGCTCGTCCCGACGAATGTCAGCATCGCTATTCGCCTCGCACTGCGGTCGCTGTGCCGTGCGACGGCTGCAGCGGTCGGTCGATGCCCATCGCGCTGATCATGCGCTCGCGTGCCGCCTCGTACTGACCGCCGCGCAGCAGCGCGAGTAGGTCGTCGTCGATCGCTTCCTGCCAGAGGTCGGCAGGAATGCGGTTCGGGCAGGTCTTGCAGAGCAGCGGGGGCGCCGGCGCGGTGCGGTCGCATGAACCGGCGCACTCGCGATCGCGCGCGCGCACGAGCAGGCGCACCTCGGCGAGCAGGTCACCGAGCGCGACGACTTCTTCGCTGAGGAAGGTGTCGAGGTGCTCGCGGAGCCAGCGCGCCAGCGCCGGGCTCGAACCACCCGTGGATGCAGCGATCGAGATCTTGCCGCGCTGCACCAGCGAGGGAAGGATGAAGTCGCAGTTCGCGGGGTCGTCGGCTGCGTTCACCCAGATCTTCGCAGCGCGCGCCTCAGCGGCGATGCCGGAGTTCACGCCGCCGTCGTCTGTCGCGATCATCACGACGTCGTAGCCGAGCACCTCGCCAGCCTCGTACTTGCGGCGCTCGAGCGTGGCGCTCTTGTTGTCGATGAATGCCTGGACCTCTGCGATCAACTCGGGCGCGACGACGGTCACGACAGCGCCAGCGTCGACGAGCTTGCCGATCTTCTCCAGGGCGACGTGTCCGCCACCAACGAGCAGCACCTTGCGGCCGCGCATGTCGACGAAGATCGGGTAGTAGTCCATCGGTTGCCCTTCGTTACCGGTCGTACGCGGACGTGACGCCGAGCAGCACCCGGTCAGCGAGGCCGGCGATCTCCGCGCGTGCGCGGGCCGCTTCCTCAGCTGACATGTTGGTGCGCTCCGCGAGCTGCTTCGCTGTCTCGTCGAGGGAGCGACGGAAGAACGTGAACGCCTCGATGGCGCGGAGCAGGGGAGTCTCACGGTCGTGGAGGATCTGGCCGTAGCGCTTGCCGATCTCATCGACTTCCTGCTCGACCTGCGCGCGTCTTCCGCGGCGCGAGAGGTAGTCGCCGACCAGCTCGACCAGCCGTCGTCCGAGGGGGCGTAGCTCGTCGCGCTCCTGCTCCTCGATCGAGTGGTACCAGGCGGCGGCGTCTGACTTGCCACCGTGGAGTTGGCGTCGGATGCGGGAGACGGCGGCGGTCTCGATCTCGTGCTCGGGACGCGCGCCAGCATTGCCGCCCTGTGTCATCGCGAACAGGTCGCCCTCGGCGAAGCGGCGGTGGCCGCCGGGAGTGCGGAAGCAGCGGATCTCGCCGGAGTCGGCCCAGCGCCGCACGGTGGACTCGTTCACACCGAGGATCTCGCAGGCGCGGCCGAGGTTTACCCAGCGCGTTCGAGCTCCCGGAGCGTTCCCAGGGCGAGTCGTCAAAATCTCACCAAACTTCTCAGACCGATCGGAGATTTCCCCGAGTATACGAAACCGCATCGTGACGAGCCACTGGCCCATCGCGCGATGTGACGAGATTTAGCGCTCTGCTGGCACCAGCCCGCAGTACGCAGCGAGTTCGGCCGGCGCCATGCGGCGACAGGTGAACATCGGCGTGTCGCGCTCGGTGTACGAAGACGACACGGACTCCCGCAGATCACGCACCAGCGCGAGGAACTCGCCGGGCGAGTCGCCCTCGAACGCGACCACGAACTCCTGATCATCCAGGCCGTACGAGTACGTCGTGTTGATCTTGATGTTGTGGTACGCGTGGCCGATGCCGATGTGCTCGTTCATGATCTCTTGGCGCTGTTCGCGCTGGAGCTCGTACCACGCGCGGGTCTTCACCATCGGGTAGACGAACAGGTACTCCGCGCCAGAGTCCTCGGTGCGCATGCGCTCGCGGTTGGCGGCGCCCTCGTGCATCGGGTTCTCGTAAAGCGAGCGCATCGTCATCGAGAGGTACGAGTGCGGCCGCTCAATCAGCGGAGCAAGGGACGAGCCAAGGAAGGCTGAGGTCCAGTCCATGATCTCGTGCAGGTCGTCCGCGACCTGCCAGACCATGAAGTCCGTGTCGCCGCGTGTGCCAACCGTGGTGTAGGTGCGGGTGAGCATGCGATCCGACGAGCGCTCAATGAGATCCACGAGCGCCTTGCCGGCGGCGACGCGGTCAGCCTCGGGTGCTGCGCGGAACTCGTCGCGCACGCGGAAGAAGCTGAACTTCACGAACTGCTTGCCGTGCGGTGAAGCGGGGCGCTCGGCGCCCTCGCTCGGAGCACCGTGCGGGTGAGCTGTGCCTTCGCCGTGGGGCGAGGTCACGAGTGGTCCTTGGCCGCGGCCTCGCAGAGATCTTCCCAGTGGTCGTACGAGTCGACGTAGTAGGGCAGACGAATCTTCTTGAACTCGTCGCTGCTGTAGAGCACGCGGTGGTCGGTGATGCCAGTCTGGGTCGCGATCGCCTCGGCGACGGCCTCGACACCCTCGGCGCGTGGCGCGTGGATCATCGAGAACACGTTGTACGGCCAGTCCTCGTACACGGGGCGCTGGTAGCAGTGGGAGACGTTGCGGTAACCGGCCACGAACTGGCCGAACTCCTCGATCTTCTCGACCGGGACGTTCCACACGGCCATGCCGTTGGCGCGGAAGCCGGCCTCGCGGTGGTTGAGGATGGCGGCGTAGCGACGCAGCACGCCGCGCTCCTGCATCGCGCGGCCGTACTCGATGACCTGGTCGACGGTCCAACCGAGATTGGCCGCGATCGACTCGAACGGCGTCGCGACGTCATCGAGGTTGCCCTGGGTGGCGCGGATGTAGGCGATGTCGGTGTCGGAAACGAGCTTGCCGACGGCCTGCTCGCGCTTCTCGTCGCTGTACTCGGGGGCGCCACGGGCATCCACGGCGCGCTCACCGGCAACATCGAGGGTGACGCCGATCTTGAACAGGCGCAGCGTCGGCATGTTGCGCATCGACTCGGCGCCCGACAGCACGCAGAGGCGGTCGATCACCGTTTGCAGGTCGTGGCCGGGCGGCATCGCGACCGTGTACCACATGTTGAACTCGTGGTTGCGGCGGTAGTTGTGTGACACACCGGGGTGCGCGTTTACGACCTTCGCGGCGTGCTCCAACTGGTCGGCCGGCACCTTCGCGGCGACCAGTGCCGAGGAGTAGCCAAGCGTCTTGGTGTCGAAGATGGCGCAGACCTGGCGCACGACGCCGGCGGCGCGCGCGTCGCGCAGTCGCTGCACGACCTCGTCCTCGGTCATGCCGAGGCGCTCGCCGACTTCGGCGTAGGGGCGCTCGACGAGCGGGTAGTGGTCCTGGAGCTCGTTGAGGAGGCGCGCCGTCGCGTCATCGACCTTGGGAGTCGTTCGCCGTTCGGTCGTCGTCATCGCGTCACCCCGTGCTCTACTTCGCGAGCAATCCCGTAATTGCTCTCGAACAATGCTTCGATGCGCTGCATGTCGTCGTGGTTGAGCTCCGCGACGTCTGAGGCCGCGGTGAACTCCTCGAGCTGTTGCATGTTGTAGATGTTCGGCAGTGCGCTCACGACGGAGTCGTCGTGGAGCACGTACTTCAGCGCTGCCTGGCCCAGCGTGCGGCCGGTGCCGTCGGTGAGGAACTCCAGCTGGCGGATCTTCTGGACGCCGTTGCGCAGCCACGCCTCCGGGCGGTGTCGCCGGTGGTCGTTCTCCGCGAACGTAGTGTTCTCGTCGTACTGGCCCTCGAGCATGCCCGAGGAGTGCGGGACGCGGACGAGGATCGAGTGGTCCGTCTCGTTCGCCGCCTTGATCAGCTCGCGGCCCGGGTTGAGCTCGAGCGCGTTGTAGATCATGTGGACGATGTCGACCGGCAGATTGCGGAACGAGTACAGGCCCTCATCGAGCCAGCCGATCGCGGGGCCGAGGGCGACGCCAATTGAGCGCACCTTGCCCTCCCGCTTCACGCGGTCGAGGAACGTCCACACCTCGTCGAGCTGGAGGTGCTCCATGCGCACGTTGTGCAGCTGCCAGAGGTCGAGGTGGTCGGTGTTGAGGCGTTCGAGCGTCTCGACGAGCGCGTTCTCCAGGAACGGGATGTCGAAGCGGTGCGGGGCCTCTTGGTGGCCGGCCTCGCGGTCTTTGCCACTGTTCTTCCAGTCGTAGCCGAACTTCGAGGCGTATGTGAGCTCGGCGCGCTCGGCCGGGGTGAAGGCCTGCGCGAGGATCGTCTCGCCTCGACCGTTGCCGTAGGTGTCTGCGGTGTCGAAGAAGGTGATGCCACGCTCGCGGGCGGCTCGCAGCATGTCGATGGCCTGCTCGTCGCTGTACTGACCCCACCAGCCGGACGCCATCGTCCAGACCCCAAATCCAACCTCCGAGACCGATACGTCAGTCCCGCGGATCTGTCGGTAGCGCATGCGCCGAGCCTCCCCCACTGCGAGCTCATCCTCCCTCTCGGGCGTCGCGAGATATACATCTGCGTTGGCGAGAATTGGGAGGTTTGGAGAGGTTCAGGCTCGAGAGGTTTTGAGGTCGCCTCACAGCCGTTATCGGCGCGTCCGACCGGGCCGTCCGCGCTGCACCGCGCCCTCACCGAAGCGGTCTCGGAGCTCGTCCACGACCTTGTCGAGCTGCTCGTCGCGCTGCACGGGCGCGTCCTCGAAGCCGAGCTGCACGACGTCTTCGAAGAGCTTGGTCGCGCCGAGGCCGATCAAGCGCACCGGGTGCCGCCCCTCGCTCGCGAACACCTCGTCGAGCATCGCTTGGCCGATCTCGAGGAGCTGAGCGGTGGACTGCACGGGGCGCGAGGCAGTGCGTGACCTCGAGACGGTCGTGAAGTCGGGCCAACGCACCTTGAGCGTCACGGTGCGCGCTCGACGGCCCGCGCGGCGGAGGTCGCCACCGACGCGGTCGGCGTGCGAGCGCAGCACGTGCATGAGCTCGGCCAGGTCGGTGACGTCCGAGCCAAACGTCACCTCGCGGGAGACCGAGACGGGCACTCGAGGGAGCGCGCGCACCTCGTTGCGATCGATGCCGCGGGCGCGCTCGGCGAGCGAGGCGCCAGCCGTGCCAAAGCGCTGACGCAGCCATGCCGCATCGAGGCTCGCGACCTGGCCGATCGTGCGCACGCCGGCCGCCTGCAACACCGTCGCGAGTTTGGGCCCCACGAAGGGCAGGTCACGCAGCGGCAGCGGTGCGAGGAACTCCGCGTCGCCGCCCAGCGGCACCTCGATCAATCCGTCCGGCTTCGCGCGGTCCGAGGTGACCTTCGCGGTGGTCTTGCTGCCGGCGATCCCGATCGAGACGGCGAGTCCAGTGCGCGCCTTCACGGCCGCACGGATCGCCTCGCCAGCCTCGCGTGCGGCGGTGGTGCCTTCGCCGACGCCAGTGAGGTCGATGTACGCCTCGTCGAGACCGGCCGACTCGACCAGGGGCGAGGCGTCGTGCAGCACCTCGTGAAACTCGTGCGAGGCGGAGCGATACGCGTTGAAGTCGGGCGAGACCACGATCGCCTGCGGGCAGAGCCGTAGCGCCTGGCCCATCGGCTGTGCCGAGTGGCAGCCGAAGACGCGTGCCTCGTACGACGCGGTCGCGACGACCGAGCGTGGCCCGGTACCGCCGACCAGCACGGGCTTGCCGATCAGTGATGGGTCGCGCAGACGCTCGACGGCCACGAAGAAGGTGTCGAGGTCGCAGTGCGCAATACGGCGCGCCAGTCTTGGCGCGCCGTTGGCAGAGTCAGCGTTGTGTGGTGTGTTCATACGCTCGCCGAGCGTACTGCGCGCGCTACGAAGCGCCGTTCATGCGTGTCACAGTCGGCTCGGTGGGCTTGCTTTCGACCTCGCCGTTGCTGGCAGCTTCCTCGATGTCGACTTCGCCGACGGGCGTCTCGCCCTCGGGCACGACATCCTCATCGCCGGGGATCTCGACGACGCGCAGACCCTGCACCTCGTCCTCAGTGACCGAAGCGACAGCTTCCTCGGCGGTCTCGCCGCCCAGCATGTGTCGCGCGATCGCGACGCCAGCGAGCACGATGAGTGAGGACGAGACAGCCGCGCCGCCAGCGATGAACTTGTGTCGCTTCACCATCTCGGGGAATCGCTCGAGCGCCTCATGCGCGAGCTTGATCGAGGCGGACGCGGCGCGGTCGAGCTGCTCGCCGCCACTCGGGTTGCCAAAGCTTGGTGTCGGGCTCATGCCAGGCTCCCTTCACGTCGCGCCATGCTCGCATCAACGAGCGGCCGCAACGTCGCCATTTCGATCGCCGCGAGCATTGCCTCGCGACCCTTGTTGCCGACTGCGCCCCCGGCGCGTGCCTGCGCCTGTGCCAGATTGTCCGACGTGATCACGCCGAACGTCACTGGCAGACCAGACTCGCGGGCGACGTCGGCAATGCCGCGCGCCGCCTCACCGGCCACGAAGTCGAAGTGGGGAGTCTCGCCGCGGATGACCGCGCCGACGCATGTAATCGCATCATACGCGCCGCTGTCCGCCAGCCACTGCGCGGCCATCGGCAGCTCGAAGGCGCCGGGGACCCAGACGACGTCAATCGATTCGTCGGGCACGCCGCTCTCGAGAGCGGTATCGACCGCGCCGGCAAGCAGCTTCTCTGTGATCAGCTCGTTGAAGCGCGCGACCACCACAGCCACGCGCAGCGCGGCGCCGTCGAGTGGACCCTCGAACGTGCGGGGCATCAGGCCAACCCGTCCGCGGCGAGCAGGTGGCCCATCTTTTCGCGCTTGGTGCGCAGGTAGCGAATGTTGTGTGGGTTGGGCGTGACCTCAAGCTCGACGCGCTCAACCACCTCGAGACCGTAGCCCTCGAGGCCGGAACGCTTCGTCGGGTTGTTGGTCATGAGGCGCATCCGGCGGATACCGAGGTCGACCAGGATCTGCATCCCAATGCCGTACTCCCGGCTGTCGATCGGCAGGCCGAGTGCCACGTTCGCCTCGACGGTGTCGAGGCCGGTGTCCTGCAGGTTGTAGGCGCGGATCTTGTTGTGGAGGCCGATGCCGCGGCCTTCCTGATCCATATAGACGATCGCGCCACGGCCTTCCTCGGCCACCCGGCGCATCGCCTGCTCCAGCTGCTCGCCGCAGTCGCAGCGCATCGAGCCGAAGACGTCGCCGGTCACGCACTGGTCATGCACGCGCACGAGCACCGGCTCGCCGCCGTCCACGTCGCCCATCGTCAGCGCGACGTGCTCCTTGGTGTCGATCAGCGTCTTGTAGCCAATGATCTTGAAGTCACCGAAGCGCGTCGGCAGCTCGGACTCTGTGACGCGCTCGACCAGTCGCTCATTGCGCACGCGGTACGCGATCAGCGCGGCGGTGGTGAGCACCTTCATCTTGTGCGTGCGTGCGAAGCGCTGGAGCTCCGGCATACGCGCCATCGTGCCGTCGGCCGACATCACCTCGCAGATCACCGCTGCGGGTGTGAGCCCGGAGAGGCGAGCGAGGTCCACCGAGGCTTCGGTCTGACCGGCGCGGACCAGCACGCCACCCTCGCGTGCGCGGAGCGGGAACGTGTGTCCGGGGTGCGTCAGGTCGTGGGCTCCCGCCGCCGGGTCGATCAGCACCTGCACGGTGCGAGCGCGATCCTGGGCGGAGATGCCGGTCGTTACGCCTTCGCGCGCCTCGACCGACACGGTGAAAGCGGTGCCGAGCGGCGAGGTGTTCTGGCCGGTCATCAGCGGCAGCTCGAGTTCTTCGAGGCGCTCACCGGTCATCGCAACGCAGATCAGTCCGCGTGCGTGCTTGGCCATGAAGTTGATGGTCTCGGGCGTGCAGAAGTCAGCGGCGATGCAGACATCGCCTTCGTTCTCACGGTCTTCGCTGTCAACGATGATCACCGGGCGACCGGCGCGGAATTCCTCGATCGCCTCTTCGACGCTGGCGGTTCCGGTAGGTCGGCTCGCAGCACGCGATGGGGTCATGGGAGCTCCGAGGCTCAGCCCGTGGCGCGTTCCGCGAGGAACTGCTCGACGTAGCGGGCGATGATGTCGGTTTCCAGGTTGATCGTAGCACCCGGCTGACGCCCCGTCAGATTCGTGTGCTCCTGCGTGTACTGAACGAGCGAGACCGAGAAGGATTCGCTGTCCTTGCCCATCACCGTCAGAGAGACGCCGTCCACGCAGACGGGACCCTTCATCGCGATGAAGCGCAGGTACTCCGCCGGTGTCCGGTAGCGCGCAATGATCGCGTCGGCTTCGGGGGTGAAGCTGTCGAGGGTGCAGGTCGTCTCGACGACACCTCGGACCATGTGGCCGGAGAGCCGGTCCTGCGGGCGCACGGAGCGCTCGAGGTTCACGCGCTCGCCTGCCTCGACGTTCGCGAGGTTGGAGCGTCGGAACGTCTCCGGCATCACATCGAAGGTCATGGACGCGAGGTCCATCTCGCGGACCGTGAGGTCGACGCCGTTCACGGCAATCGAATCGCCCAGTTTGGTGTCGTCGTTGATGGTCGAGCAGTTGATGATCAGCAGCCCGCCGTCGCGGACGCGAATCGTGCCGACTTCCTCGATGATTCCGGTGAACACGGCGCCCCCACTCAATCAGCTGCGATTCAGACCAGTCCGTTGACGAGGATATCCGCTCCGAGCCGCTCAACCTGCACCTCGCGCAGCCGGAGCACATTGGCCATGCGCTGCGCGCCCTGACCCATCACCGGGCTCGGCGCGTACGAGGCGCCAATCACCATCGGCGCGACGACGGCGTGCACGCGGTCCACAAGCTTCGAGTCGAACAGCGAGCCCAGCACCTTCCCGCCGCCCTCGAACAGCACGGTCAGGCAGCCACGGTCGCCGAGTGCCTGCACGAGTGCCTCGAGGTCGACGTGCCCGTTGCGGGCAGGGAGCAGCAGCACCTCGATGCCCGCGTCGCGGAGCTCCTGCTGCCAGGCAGGTGGCGAGGCGGCGGTCGTGACGACGAGTGATGGCGCGCCGGACGAGAGCATTTCGGCCTTGCGAGCGATGTGGCCGGTTGAGTCGAGGACGACCCGCAGCGGCTGATGGATGCCCTCGGTGGCGCCGCCGGGGCGGGCGGTGAGCTGGGGGTCGTCTTTGAGGACGGTGCCAGAGCCGACCACGATCGCGTCGAGGGTGGCTCGGACGGTGTGTGCCCACTCGCGCGCCTCGGGACCCGAGATCCAGCGCGAGTCGCCGGAGGCGGAGGCAATGCGACCATCGAGCGAGGTGGCGAACTTGGCGATCACGAACGGCAGCCCGGTCTGCCGTTGCTTGAGGTAGCCCTCGAGCAGCAGCGACGACTCCTCAGCGCCGTCGCCCGAGCTGACTCGGATGCCGGCCTCTTCGAGCTGGCGATGGCCGTCGCCTCGGACATTGGGGTCGGGGTCTGCGATCGCGTAGACCACCTCGGCGACGCCGGCGGCAGTCAGCGCGCGAGTGCAGGGTGGAGTGCGGCCCTGGTGGCTGCATGGCTCGAGGGTGACGTAAACGGTGGCGCCCCATGCCTGGTCGCCGGCATCCGCCAACGCCATTACTTCGGCATGGGACTGGCCCGGGGGCTGAGTGTGGCCGCGACCGACGACCTGGCCGTCGCGCACGACGACCGCGCCGACGGCGGGGTTGGGCGACGACCAGCCGAGGGCCAGCCGAGCCTCCTCGAGCGCGAGGCGCATGAACTCGGAGGCCGGCACGGGCGGGCTCGAGCTACCGCTGGTAGTCGGTGAAGCCGCGGCTGGAGGTGGGGCCGGTCTGGCCCTGGTACCTCGAGGTGCGGCTCGGGTGGCCATAGGGGCGGTCGGCGGGCGTCGAGAGGTCAGCGAACGAGAGCTGGCCGATCTTCATGCCGAAGTAGAGCCGGATCGGGAGGGTCGAGACGTTCGAGAGCTCCATCGTGAGGTGGCCGTCCCAGCCCGGGTCGACATAGCCGGCGGTCGCGTGGACGAGCAGCCCGAGGCGACCGAGCGAGGACTTGCCCTCGACGCGGGCGACGATGTCGTTGCCGAGCCGGATCTGCTCTTGCGTGGAGCCGAGCACGAACTCGCCGGGGTGGAGGACGAAGGGCTCGTCGTCGGCGACTTCCTCGACGGCGGTGAGGTCCTCGACGGACTCGCGGACGTCGATATAGGCGCGGCGGTGGGCTCGGAAGACGCGGAACTGGCGGTCGAGGCGGATGTCGAGGGAGGCGGGCTGAATCGCGTCGTCACCCATGGGATCAATGCTGATGCGGCCCGACGCGAGCGCCTCGGCGATGGAGCGGTCACTGAGGATCAAACCGAGTACCTCGTCACAGGGGGAGGGGACGACGGAGGCGGGCCTGTGCCCGCCCCCGCATCGTACCAACTCGGTTGATTGAATGTCTGCGCGAGGGCCGTTTTCGACGGTCAATCAACCAATCAACCTCGCGCGTTCGTGCTCGTTAGTTCAGGTCATAGACCACCGAGACTGAGACGGTAACGGTGCTCTCGCCCGGGCTGACGGGCGTGGAGATGTCGCCGGCACCCTTGCCGCCAGCGGTGTTCGCGACGGCGAGGGGCGGGAGACTCCCGCCGCTGCCACCCTCGACGATCATGCGGGCGCGACCGAGCGTGACGCCGGCGGCCTGCGCGAGCACCTCGGCATGCGCTCGAGCGTTGGCGACGGCGTTCCGGCGAGCGTCGCCGGAGACCTTCTCGATGTCATCGACGGTGAACTGCACGCCGTTGACGCGCACATCGTTGCCGCCGGCGGTGACGGTGGCGTCGATGACCGAGCCGACCTTGTCGATGCTGCGGACCTTCACCGTGACGTTGTTGGAGACCATGTAGCCGTTGATGGTCGGCGAGCCGCCATCGGGACGGTAGTTGTACTGCGGCTGGATGTTGAAGCCCGAGGTGGCAATGTCGCGATCCTCGATGCCCTGCGACTTGAGCGCGCCACGAATCGCGTCCATCGCGCGCGCGGCGGTGTCGCGCGCGTCCGAGACTGACGGGCGCGTGACCTGCGCAGCGAGGTTGATCACGCCGAGGTCGGGGACGACGGTCGCGCGACCGATGCCGGTGACGCTAATGCCGGACTGCGGGTCGTTGGTGGTCGCGGCGTGCGCGACGGTCACGCGATCACGCGTCATGCCCAGCACGAGTGCGACGAGCGCGAGCCCGCCGAGCAAGCCCAGTGCCACTTTCGTGCGCGACCAGCGTTGCAGAATGTTCGTCATGAATCCCCTCCCAGGGTCGTGCCTCGCGGTCGGGGAGCGCCGCCGCTAGCATGCCGCTGTTCAGCGCCCGTGGCCGGCGCGACACAAGTGACAACGCATGAAGCAGGACAAAAGTTCATGACATTGGCGTCAGGTCGTGACCTACTGATTGCAGCCGAAGCTGGGAACTACGCTATCCCGGGCTTCAACGTTTCCAACATCGAGCTCGCGTTAGGTGTGATTGACGCGGCGAATGCGCATGGCGCGCCGATCTTGCTGCAGTTCAACCAGTCCAACCTCGATCACATTGGTGGGATGCACGCCGCGGCGGCGCTGGGGCGTGCGCTGGCGGCTGAGGCGACGGTGCCTGTTGGTGTGCACCTCGATCACGGCGCGAGTGTGGCGATGGTGCGCGCGGCAGCGCAGGCGGGCTTCACGTCGCTGATGTTCGATGGCTCGACGACGCCGCTCGACGCGAATCTGCGGGGGACGCTGGAGGCGGTGGCTATCGGCATGGAGTTCGGGCTCGCGGTCGAGGCGGAGCTCGGACATGTCGGGGGGCGTGAGCCGGGCGTGGCGACCTCGGAGTCGGTGATGACGGATCCGGCCTCGGCGAAGCGGTTCGTTGAGGAGACGCGGGTGGACTCGCTCGCTGTGTCGGTCGGCACGGCGCACGGCATGGCGGGCGCCGTGCGCTTCGACCTGATCGCGGAGCTGCGCGAGGCAACGCACGGGCTGCCGCTGGTGCTGCACGGCGGGTCGGGTGTGACGCCGTCGGATCTGACGGAGTCAGTGCGCGCGGGCATTCGCAAGGTGAACATCAGCACGGAGATTCACTCCGCGTTCGTGCGCGGCCTGACCAGTGGTGACGGGCCTCGAGGCAATGATCCGCGGCCAGCGCTGCGTGCGGCGCGTGCTGCGGTAGCGGAGGCGGCGGCGCAGCGGATCGAGCTGCTGGGCGCGGCGCGGCGAGCGTAAGCGCAGCACGTCCACGGGTTATCGCGGGCAGGTCGCTAAGGGGGCCGCTGCTATACTCGGGACATGGTGAACCCCACGCCGGGCGCTGAACCCGGCGGATCTGTCCCTCCTGAGGATGCTCCCGTCCCCGCTCCGTATCCCCCGTCTGCGAACGGGAGTGCGAACGGCATTTCGTCATCTCCATTTGCCTCTTCGTTCTCAGCGCCAGCGCCGCATGAGCCCGGCAAAGCCGATGGCCCGCTGGCGCCGCCGGAATGGCCGCGTCCGATGGATGCGCCGTTCGGGCTCGATGACGAGACGGATGACGACGAGGACGAGTTGATCGCCGAGGGCGGCGCGGGGATTCGCACCTGGTATGCCGACCCGCTGGATGACCCCGCCAACTGGGGGCCACCGCTGCCGTCTCCGGAGCCGCCGCAGCGCTCGGTCTGGGAGCTGCTCTGGCCGTGGGGCGTGCGGGGCGTGGTCGAGACCGTCGAGGTGCTCGCGCTGGCGCTGCTGATGTTCCTGTTCGTGCGCTCGATCGGGCAGAACTTCGTGGTCGATGGCGGCTCGATGGAGCCGACGTTCCACAACGGCGAGATGCTGATTGTGAACAAGCTGGTCTACCGCAGCTTCAACCTCGCCTTCATCGGCAAGGGCGAGTGGCGCCCATTCGGGCAGCCGGAGCCGGGTGACGTGATCGTCTTTCGCTTCCCGCAGGACCCGCGCCGCGACTTCATCAAGCGCGTGATCGCGCTGCC
The DNA here is from genome assembly GCA_003670735.1 of Chloroflexota bacterium. Classification (GTDB taxonomy): domain Bacteria; phylum Chloroflexota; class Dehalococcoidia; order UBA2979; family UBA2979; genus RH-chloro-G1. Next base: position 16,018 of record QWQU01000005.1, read on the forward strand.
GGGTGAGACGGTCGAAGTGCATGCCGGTCAGGTGTACGTGAACGGCGTGGCGCGCACGGAGTCCTACCTGGATAAGCCGCCCGCGTACGAGTACGGCCCGGTGCAGGTGCCGGAAGGCCAGTACTTCGTGCTGGGCGACAACCGCAACAACTCATACGACTCGCACTCGTGGGGCATGCTGGGCGAGTCGTTCATGATTGGCCGCGCTGAGGTGCGGTACTGGCCGCTGGCGAAAGCCGGGCGGGTCGACAACGAGGCTGAGCTGTCAGCGACGCCCCAGGCCGGAGTCCTGAAATCCCCGTAGACCCCACCATGATCGCGGCGTTCGAGCAGACCGGCGCGATCCTCAATGGCCACTTCCAACTGAACTCCGGACGCCACTCGGATCGCTATCTGGAGAAGTTCAATCTTCTGCAGTGGCCCGAGCAGACCGAGGTCGTGTGCAAGAGCATGGCCGCAGGCTCTGCTGGCACGAATCCGCAGACGATTGCCGGCCCAACGACGGGCGGCATTCTGCTGGCCTACGAGATTGGTCGCCAGCTGGGCAAGCGCGGCATCTTCGCCGAGCGCGCCGAGGCCGGTGGACGCGCGTTTCAGCGCGACTTCCACCTCGATCCCGGCGAGCGGGTGCTGGTGGTCGATGACGTGCTGACCTCGGGGGCTTCGATTCGCGACACGATCGATGCGGTCAAGGCCGCTGGTGGGGTCGTGGTCGGTGTGTCGGTGATGGTGGATCGCTCGCAGGGGCGCGCGAACTTCGATGTCCCGTTCTTCGCGGCGACAGAGATCGAGATGCCGTCCTACGAGCCCGCCGAGTGCGCGCTCTGCAAGCAAGGTGTCCCCCTCGAGGTCCGGTGACCTTCGGTCACGTCTAGGCCCCGTGTTTTGTGGTGTGAGGCCCCGCGTGAGCGGGGTTTCGTTTTGTCGCGGGGGTTGAGTCGGACTCGGACGGCTCGGCTGGCGCGGAGGCCGGGCGCGGTGCGGGCGTTGCCCGCGTGCCACGCAGGACAGTGTTGAGCCCACCCGCCCACCCTTGTGCGAGGGCTGCGCCTCGCACTCCTGCTCGGATGCTTTGCTCACGAAGCGAGGCGCTGGTTGAGCGGCGCAATGAGAGAGTTCTCGCGGATGAAGCGGCTGACCTACACGTCACGTCAGGTTGTCTGAACTTCGTTGGCGGTGCTAGCGTCGCCGCTCGTGAGCCTTACTCGTCTGCGCTTCCTTGTTCGCCCGTTGCTGGTGCTTGCCGCGTTCGTCGTGGTGGCGCTGGCGTTGCCGTCGTCCACGGCGACCGCGCAGTCGAACGCTGCGACGCTGCGGGTGGGGATCAAGCCGCTCGATCCGTTCGTGATGCGCGGGGCCAACGACAAGTACTCGGGGTTCAGCATTGAGCTCTGGGATGAGATTGCTCGTCGCAATGGGTGGACCACGCAGTACACGTGGTTCGACACGCTGCAGCCGCTGCTCGACAACGTGGGCGCTTCGAAGCTCGATATTGGGATCGCGGGGATCTCGATCACGCCGGAGCGCGAAGAGAAGCTCGACTTCAGCTACCCGATGTTCAACGCCGGGCTGCAAATCGTGGCGCCGGTGCGATCGGACTCGTCATTCCTCGGACGACTGGGGCGCCTGCTATCGGCCTCGATCGGGCTCTACCTCGGTGCATTGATCGCAATCCTGTTCATCGCGGGGAACGTGGTGTGGCTGTTCCATCGCGACCGGTCGTATTTGCCGGGGCTGGCCGATGGCATGTTCAAGGCGGCGGCGATCGGCCTCGTAGGCGAGGTGGGGGAGCCCGCGCATCCGGTTAGCCGTGCGGCTTCGGTGGTGTGGATCATCCTCGGCATTTGCTTTGTCTCGACGTTCACGGCGTCACTGGCCTCGGACCTCACGGTGGAGCAGATCAGCGGCAACATTCGCGGCGTGAGCGACCTGACGGACAAGAAGGTCGTGACCGTGAGCGGCTCGACGGCCGCGCGGTACCTCACCGATCGCAAGATCGAGTTCGACGGTGTCAGCACTGCCGACGAGGCGTTCAAGAAGCTCGAAGCTGGTGGGTACGACGCGATGGTGTTCGATGCGCCGGTGCTGCAGCACCACATCGAGGCGGCGGACAACGACCGGCTGCTGCTGGTGGGGAACGTGTTCCAGCGCGAGGACTACGGGATCGCGCTGCCGACTGGGAGCACGCATCGCAAGGCGATCAACACCACGCTGCTGGAGATGCAGGATGACGGCTCGTACGAGCGCATCCGCGAGCACTACTTCGGCAAGACGCACTAAGTATTGCTGGCGCGCTCTGCGCGCGAGGCAAGCCGAGACTCGTTAGCTCAGGGCGCCGCTGGTCTGCACCTTCTTGAGGTTGCCTCGGAGGATTCGTGTGCTCAGGACCTCGACGGGTGCGAGGTCGGGGCTGGTGGTGACGTGCTCCTGCATCAGCAGGCCGAGCGGCTGTGATGCGATCACGGCGAACATCGAGGCGACGAAGGCGTTCGCGAAGCGGCTGCCACCTCGACCGGAGCTGAGCACGGCTGTTGCTGCGCTGGCGGCGAGCAGGCCGGCCATGGCGATGTTCGTGCCGCAGAGCGGGGTCACGGCGAGCGAGGCCTGGCCGGACTGCATGCGCCTCAGTGCCTCGCGGGCACAGTCGGTGACTTCCTCGGGTGTGACGTCGGCGTAGAGCAGGAAGCCGTTGTGGCTGGCGCGCCCGGCGATGCGCATCGGGCCGTGCTTCGCGAGGAGCACGGCGACAGTGGCGTGCTCGAGGGCATGGTTGCGGCGGATGGCGGTCGCGAGGCGTGTCAGGCCGAGCATGGGCGCTCCTCGTGTGTTGGTGAGGAGGTCAGTATGCGCGGCTGGTGCCAGGGGCAGCTGTGTCGAAGTCGGCCTTCACGGTCACGGTGACGGTGGCGGGTGCGCCCGCGGCGTTGGTGCCGGCGATGGTGACGGTGCCGCTGGATGCGGCGTTCGGGAGCAGCACGGGGTTCACGCTGATGGTGATCGTGGTGAGCGGCGAGCAGCCGGAGGCGCCGTCACAGGGGACGTCGGGGCCGAGCGAGACGCCAGCGGGCGGGTCTACGACGATCCAGTTGGCCGAAGGCGTGGCCGACCAGACGAGGATGCCGGTGCCGCCGTTGCGCACCCGCACGGTGGCTTTGGCGGCGTCTGCGCCGGCGTCGAGGCGGAGCTGCACGGGTGGGCCATCGACGGCCGGCACTGGGGAGCCCAACGCACGCGCTCGGAAGTCGGCGGGGATGACGGGGGCCGGCTCGGCGTGGCCGGGCGCGGGGGTGGGCATGTCCATGCCGGTGTACGGGAAGACGAAGTTCTGCACGGAGAGCGGCTGGAAGTACTGGGGCTGGGTGAGGTTCGGCAAGGAGGTGGCGATCGGCGTCCACAACCTCGCGCCCTGGTAGGAGGGCGGGTTTTGCAGGCAGCCGTAGATCAGCTCCTGGTACGGGTAGCGCGTGCGGGACTGCGAGCCGTCGCAGCGCCATGCCTCGCGGGGGTTGGAGAAGACCGGGTCGAGCGGGTGGTTGGAGATGTTCGCGCCGGGGCCGGTGAAGCCGTTGTAGCGCCAGAGCGCGAAGTACCAGTTCTCGATGATGTTCGGGTTCGAGTTGGTATCGGTGCCCGCGATCGGGCTGACTTCGGGGGCTTCATTCCATTTGGCGGCCATCATCGCTGCGCCTCGAGCGATGTTGTAGACGTAGTGCGTCGCGATGTTGGACTGCGCGCTGGTGGGTTGGTTGTTCGCGCCGAGCGGGACGGTCATGCCGCTGGTGATCTGCATGATGCCGTGGCCGCAGTCGAACGAGACGAGCGCTGCGCCGGTGGAGCGGAACGGGACAGCTCGGGCGGCCATGCTGAGGTTGGACTCGACCCAACCGATGGAGCGCAGGAGCGAGCCGGGCATCTGGCGCAGACCGGGCTGGCGGGCGGCGCGTGTGCCGACCTCGACGGCGGGCATACCGAAGGTCGCATCGCCCGGGAAGATGTTGTCGGTAGCGGCAGCGTCCATCGCCTGGAAGTAGGCGGTGCGACCCGAGTCGGCCTCGTAGGCCTGCGGGGTGCGCAGGAATGCACAGGCACTGACGCGCGTCGCGAGCGAGGGCGTGAGCGTGACGAGCGCGAGCAGCAGCGCGGCACCGAACGTGCCGAGCAGCGCTCGATGCATCGTGTGTCTCACTGCGTCACGCTTCACTTCTTCGAACCTGATGGCATCCATCCAAAGTAGATGATGTCGCCGCTGCCACTGACCACGCGTCGCTGACCAGCGTCGATGACAACGGTTGTCTCACGACCGGGCGCTGCCGACGACATGCCATCAAACGAGCGAGCGGCGAGGGCGGTGCCATCGAGGCTCCAGCCGAGCGGCTGGTCGAAGCCGCGCGGCGGCGGTGTCAGCGTCGTGCTGGAGCTGTTCGCGAGCGGGAGCGTCTGCGCGCCGGCGTAGCCGCTGGTTGCGGGCTGCTGGCCGACGGTGACAGCGTCATTGCCGGGACGCCATGCGTTGCCGTACTGCTCCGTGTCGCCGCCACCGAGGCGAGTGGGACTGGTGGGCCCGCCGGTGAGCTTCGCGACGTGCAGGCGGTAGGCGACACGCTCCGCGCTGATCACGGGCGCGAGGTAGGCGAGCGAGTCGCCGGAGGGCGAGATGCGCCAGTCGCGCGCGAGCTGGTCGGAGGCGTGGAAGAGCATGGTCGGGGGTGCGCCGCCGAGGACGCTGAAGAAGTCAGTACCGGCGCTGGAGAGCGTCGCGAAGACGAGCGCGCCCTGTGAGAAGCCGACGGGGAACATGCCGAACGCGGTCTCAGCCTCATAGAGCGGGCGGCGGGTACCAGCAGGAATGTCGATGCGGATCAGCGATTGCTTGCCGCCGGACGCGCTCGAGCGATACACGAGCTGGGTGCCCTTCGCGTCGAAGACGGGCGGCACGCGCAGGTCGGCGTCGCCGGCGAGGCGCGTCTTCGCGCCGGTCGCGACATCGAGCGTCCACAGCTCGGCGGGGGAGTCGGCCTGCGCGTTCACGGTCGTGGTGGGGAGCACGTTGTAGGCGACGAGCGTGCCGACCGGGGCGATCGCGGGGTTGATGCCCCACTCAGCGACGTGCTCGATGGTGGTGACGGTTGTGCGCTGCGCGGGGTCGGTCGCGGGTGCGATGTAGACGCGGTCGGAGTTAGTGCTGAACTCGGCGAAGATCAGTCGTGCTCCGAGGTCAGCCGTTGGCTTGCTGGTGCTGCGCATCCGCCAGACAAGCGCGCCTGCACCGAGCAGAGCGATCAGCGCGATCGTGCCAATGATGAATGGAGCGCGCCGGAACCAGGGCATCGCACCGCCATGTAATGCGGGGTGTGGGATGCCCCTGCGCGCCGTCGGCCCGCCAGCCTCGACGCTGCCGTGTCGCGCTCGATCTCTCGTGCACGTACAGGCAACGTCAGGTTATGAAGCGCGTTCTTGGTGTGTCAAACCGAATGTGCGCGTGTGTGTGTCGTTGTTCGCGCGGCGGCTATCCTGATCCGCAATGGTTCTACTCCGCTATCTGCCGCACATCACCGAGGCGCCAGCTTTGGTGCTCACGATCATCCTCGCGTTTGTCGTGTCGATGCTCGTGGGCCTATCGTTCCACGAGTTCTCGCACGCAGCGGTGGCTGATCGGCTGGGCGATCACACGGCGCGACGCTTCGGGCGACTGACACTCAATCCGCGCGCGCATCTCGATCCTATGGGTGCGCTGATGATCCTGTTCGTGGGGTTCGGATGGGCAAAGCCCACTCCTGTGAACCCATACAACACGCCGCGGCCGCGACTGAGCATGGTGCTGATCGCGCTCGGCGGGCCGCTGTCGAACCTTGTGATTGCGTTCATCGCTGGGCTGCCGCTTCGCCTCGGGGTCATCGACCCGTCGACGTCGCTTGTCGGGGTATTTCTGGCTTCGGTGGTCTCACTCAACGTCACGTTAGCCGTGTTCAACCTGCTGCCGCTCGCGCCGCTCGATGGGTTCCGCGTACTGGTCGGGCTGCTGCCGCCGGACCTCGCGCGCGTGGTGTCGCGATATGAGCAGTGGGGGCCGGGGCTCCTGATGCTGCTGTTCTTTTTGCCGTTCATCACCGGCTACAACCCGCTGTTCACGGTGATGAACCCGCTGCTCGGCTTCTTCAATCAGCTCGCGATGGGCACTCGAGGCGGGATCTTTGGCTAGTCGCCTGTTGGCGACACTCCGACGGCTGCGTGTGGTGCTCGTGATCTCGCATGCGATCTATCGCGTGCGACAGGTGTGGATCAGCGCTCGTCCGGCGCTGCGAGCGAGCGAAGTGCTGATCGTGCGCGAGCGACTGAACGACGCCGAGCGCGCGCTCTTCGTGGCGATGGACCCGCGCGACCGACGGCACTCGATGGACGTGCTGCAGCTGCTGCGTCAGCGCGGCACGCCGAGTGCGACGCTGGAGACGGCGGCGCTGCTGCACGATATCGGCAAGGGCCAGATGCATCTCCACGAGCGGGTGCTATTCGTGCTGATCGGTGTGGTGAGTAGCCGACTGCGGCACCGACTCGAACGTGAAGGTCAGCGCGGACTGCGCGGCGCGTTCTGGCGGCTGCGGCACCATCCGGAGATTGGTGCGGTGCTGCTCAACGATGCCTCAACCGAGCGTGTGTGCTGGCTAGTGCTGCATCACACTGACCGGCGGCCGCCGGATGACGCCGAACTACTGGAGCTGATCGCTGCGGACAGCGTGCGCTGAGACGTGTGCAGGCGTCCGGCGGCCTCCGATCGCCGTACAGTTAGTGAGACGACCTGAGGGGGGACGCATGCCGCGAGTCGCGATCATTGGCACCGGACTGATCGGTGCATCCATCGGCCTGGGACTGAAGGCGAACGGTGCGCCGGGCCTCGAGATCGTCGGGTCGGACCGCTTCCGCGACAACGCGCGTGGCGCTGAGCAGGTACACGCGGTGGACCGCGTGGAGGTTGACCCGCGCAAGGCCGTACAGGGCGCAGGCCTCGTGATCATCGCGGTGCCGATCCTCGCGATTCACGAAGTGATGGAAGAGATCGCCGGGTCACTCGAGCCGGGCGCCGTGGTCACTGACACCGGATCGACCAAGGGCGACGTGTTGCGCTGGGCGCGCGAGCTGCTGCCCTCGAACGTCGCGTTCGTTGGCGGGCATCCGATGGCGGGCAAGACCGAGAGCGGACCTCGTGCGGCGGACGCGAAGCTGTTTGAGGGCGCGCGCTGGGTGATCGCCGCACCGCGGCACACGCCGGGTGATGCGGTGGAGGTCGTGAACGGGCTTGCCTCGGGACTCGGCGCAGTGCCGCAGTTCATGGATGCGATGGAGCACGACGCGTACGTCGCAGCGATCTCGCACCTGCCGATGGCGGCCGCGACCGCGCTGTTCCGCCTCGCACGTTCGTCGGAGGCATGGCCGGAGCTGTCGGTGCTTGCCTCGACCGGCTTCAAGGACACGACGCGGCTAACGGCGACGGAGCCGGCGATGGCGCACGACATTCTGATCACGAATCGTGAGCAGATCGTCGGCTGGCTGCGCCGCTATCGCGAAGAGCTGCACAAGCTGGAAGACGAGATCGCGAACATCAATGACGAGGCGGCGCTGTTCCGCTCGATCAGCGAGACGAACCTGCAGTACACCGGGTTCCGCGAGGGTGTGGTGGGCCGCCAGGAGGTCCACGACAACATGCTGGATGAGATTCCGGAAGCCGGAATGATGGACCTGATCCTGGGCGGGGCGCTGGCGGAGCGGGCTCGAGAGCTGCAGAAGCGCTCCGAGGAGCGCCTGGCGGAATCTGAGCGAGAGATGCGCTCCGGTGGACGGGGCCAGTAGGGACCTCGAAGCACGTGTGTTGTCACTGCAACGCTCGCGAACGACGTGTAACAGCGCGGCGTTGTAGGGAATGAGACCCTAGTGGAGAGATACGGGCGGTTGGTGGACTGACCATCGCCCGAGGGCATGCTCGACAGGCGTGTCGGCGCATGCGGGGACAATGTGTGAATGGATGCGGGGCTGCATCCCAGCAATAGGGCACGCGTAGGCGTGTCCGGCGAGGAACAGCCATCATGACCAACACGGAACTGATCCATGTCGGTTTCGAGAATCACCTTGCGCTGAACCGCGTCGTCGCGATCGCGACGCCCGCCTCGGCGCCGGTGAAGCGGATGATTCAGCGCGGGAAAGAGGAACGGCACATCATCGACCTGACCAGCGGGCGGCGGACGAAGGCGGTTGTTGTCCTGGACAACGACTGGGTCGCGCTGCTTGCGATCACGCCGGAGACGTTCTCGGGCCGCGTGGGCGCGATGCGCCACGTGGACGCGAGCGCCTAGCCGTTGGCCGAGACCACGACGCCGCCCGGCGACGGGCATGCATTGATCGTCGTGGTCTCCGGCCCCTCGGGTGTCGGCAAGGACGCACTGCTCGCGCGGATCCGGGAACGCTCGGATCGATTTGTGGTGCCTGTGACGATGACCACTCGAGCGCCGCGTCCGGGTGAGACCGACGGCTTCGACTACATCTTCGTGACGCGCGAGGCATTCCTCGATGCAATCGAGCGCGGTGAGCTGCTCGAGCACGCGGAGGTGTACGGCAACTTCTACGGCGTGCCGCGCTCGCAGTTGCGGGGCGCGCTCTCTGCGGGGCGTGACGTGATCATGCGTGTCGATGTGCAGGGCGCGGCGACATTGCGTGGCGTGGTGCCGGGCGCGGTGTTCGTGTTCCTCGCACCGGCCGATGTCGCCTCGTTGGAAGCGCATCTGCGATCGCGCGGGGGCGAGGATGAGGACTCGATCCAACGTCGGCTGGCGACGGCGGCGCGTGAGTTCGAGGCGAGCGGCGAGTTCGACCACACCGTGCTGAACGTCGAGGGCGACCTCGATCAGGCGGTGGACGCGGTGCTTACGATCGTCCAATCTGAGCGCGCGCGCCCGGATCGCCTTCCGACTGACGTCTGACCTCGACGCCATCAGCCCTGCGCGCAGCACTGAGCAGAGGTTCCCATGACGCGCGAGAGCACCTCGACCCGCTTCACTGAAGAGCTCACGCAACGCCTGCCACGGATGGTGATGTTCCGTGGGCTGACGATGCCGGAGATCCGCCTAGTGGCATCGATCTCGGAGGAACTGATGCTACGGCCGGGCGAGGAAGTCGGCGAGCTCGGCGAGATCATCTCGAACGTGTATGTCGTGCTCGATGGTGAGCTGGTGATTCAGACGTCGTCCGGCAACGAGACTCGGCGGATTCGTCCTGGCGAGGACTACGGGCTGGTGTCACTGGTCGAGCCGCGGCGGATCGTGCAGCCGGTGCTGGCACAGGTGAACTCGCGACTCGTGCGCATCCCCGCGGACGCGGTGCATGCGCTGATGGAGAGCAACGAGAGCATCGCGCTGACGCTGTGGAAGAACATCGCGCGACTGCAGACCTATCACTTCATGTCGCTGGTCGATCGCTGGACGGGGCAGCCGCCGCGCGACGACCTGAACCCGTACGACCGCCAGCGCGCCTAGCAGCGCTTCCCGTAGATCAGGGCGAGTCGCATCTCGAGTTCGCGGTGTCCCTCGTAGGTCGGATGTGGCTGGCTCTCGCCGGTGAGCTCGAAGCCACACGCGAGGTACAGGGCGACGGCGGGCTCGTTGCCCTCGGTGACCCAGAGCAGCAACTGCTTGAAGTCGTGCTCACGTGCCCACTCGGCGTTGGCGTCGATGAGGCGGCGGCCGAGGCCGTGGCGGCGCGCCGCGGGGTCCACCCACATCGAGTAGAGCTCGGCGTTGCCGGCGGCATCGAGGTAGGTACCGAGCATGCCCGCGAGGCGGTTTGTGCCCTCGTCGGCGACGAACATCGTGGAGCGGTCACTCTCGGCGAGCTCGAGAGTGCGCGTGACCCAGGCCTCGGGCGGACGGGCGGCTGCCTCGGCGTGGGTAGTCTCGAAGGCGGTGGGGGCCTCGGCGAGGGCGCGAAGGCGGACGTCGCGGTGGGCATCGACCTCGTCGCGACGAATGCGGCGGATGGTGAACACCTCGGCCATGGGCGCAGTGTAGCCCGAGTGGCGTTGACACCTCGGAGGCTCGCCACGTAGCCTCGATCTCAGTTCAGCGACGACATATCGACGTTGAGCGGGACTAGTACGCCGCAGAGCGGGGCAGAGCCAGCGAGGCGCGAGCCAAGTTGGACCAGAGAGCCGGGGCAGGTGCGAGCCCGGCGCCCGTCAGCAGCAGCGGAATGGACCCGTGAGTCCCGGCCCGAAGACCCGTGAGGGTTGCGTAGGCGTCGGCGGTGCGAGCGCCGTTATCTATGCTCAGGACATCGCAAGCGGTGACGCTTGTCGTGTCTGGATAAGCGCGCAGCGGGCGACCGCCGCGCGGCAATTGGGTGGCACCACGAGGACCATCGCCCCATGCAGGCGGTGGTCCTTTTTGTTTGGGATTTGTTTGGAGTGTTGGATGGCAGCAGGACGAATTCTGACCGGGATGCGGCCCACGGGGCCGTTGCACCTGGGTCACTACGTGGGGGCACTGGAGAACTGGCTGCGCCTGCAGCGTGAGTACGAGTGCTTCTTTCTGATCGCTGACTACCAGGCGTTCGGCGACCACCTCGATGAGATCGACCGCATTCGACGGTCGGTGTTCGACGTGACGCTGGACTGGCTCGCGGTGGGGCTCGACCCGGAGGCGTCAGCGTTCGTGGTGCAGGGCTACGTCCCGGAGCACGCAGAGCTGACGCTGTACTTCAGCATGCTCACGCCGAAGTCGTGGCTCGATCGCAACCCAACGCTGAAGGCGGAGATCGCGCAGATCGAGTCGGAGCACGACACGATCTCGATGGGCTTCTACAACTACCCGCTGTCGCAGGCGGCGGACATCCTGCTGCCCAAGGCAGACCTCGTGCCAGTGGGTGAGGACCAGGAACCGCACATCGAGCTGACGCGGGAGATCGCGCGGCGCTTCAACCGTGCGTACGGCGAGACGTTCCCGGAGCCGAAGTCGCTGATGGGGCGCGTGCCGCGCCTACTCGGGCTCGATGGTCAGGCCAAGATGTCGAAGAGTCTGGACAACGCGATCTACCTCTCCGACGACGCGAAGACGGTGCAGCGCAAGGTGCGCCGGATGGTCACGGACATCACGGGGACGCACCCGCGCATGCAGGCGACCGACCCGGGCGTGGTCGAGTACAACCCAGTCTTCAACTACCACGACGCGTTCAACCCGAACGCCGACGAAGTCGCCGACCTGAAGGAGCGCTACGAGCGCGGAACGGTCAGCGACGGCGAGGTGAAGGACAAGCTGGTCGACGCGCTAAACACGTTCCTGGACCCGATCCGCGAGCGGCGCGCGCAGTACGAAGCGCACCCTGACCAGGTCGCGCAGATCCTTGAGGCCGGTAGCGAGCGCGAGCGGAAGATCGCTCGTGAAACGATCGGAGAGGTGCGCGAGAAGATGCGCCTCACCTATACACCAGACGCACTGACTGCCCCAGTGGGCAAGCGCAAGTAACGCACGGAAGGATCGAGGAGATGACAGTGATCACGCGACGACCCAGCGTCAGCCTGAACGGCGGCCGTGGCTGGTGGCGCGCGTGGCGCAGCAGCTCACCGACCAGTCTCGATCGCATGGAGTACCTCAATGGCTAGCATCACACCGACCCTCGACGAAGTCCGCGCACTGGCGTCGCAGGGCAACATCATTCCGATCTATCGCGAGGTACGCGCTGACCTCGAGACGCCGGTGTCGGCATTTCTGAAGGTCGCGCGCGGCGACTACTCGTTCCTGCTCGAGAGTGTCGAGGGCGGGGAGCGCGTTGGGCGCTACTCGTTCATCGGCACTGAGCCGCACCGCACGCGCTCGTTCACGCACGAAGACGGCGACCCGCTGATCGAGATCGAGAGCGAGATCGGGCGCTTCCGCTCAATCGACGTGCCGGGCTTGCCTCGCTTCCACGGTGGCGCGGTCGGCTACCTCGGCTATGAGGCGGTGCGGCACTTCGAGCCGCGTGTGGGCGCAGCAGAGAACGACGCGCTGGGCGTGCCGGAGTCGTGGCTGATGTTCACGGACGCCTTGCTGGTGTTCGACCACCTGCAGCACACGATCAAGGTCGTGGCGAACGTGCGCCTGGAAGGCGACGTGGCGGCGAACTACGCCGAGGCCGAGCGCCAGATTGGCGAGCTCGTGCACCGACTCGAGCAGCCGCTCTCGTCGCTGCCGTACGAGCCGTGCAACGGCCCGGTCGGTCAGCCGATCCAGTCGAACTGGGACCGCGAGGACTACCTGGTCGCGGTGAAGCGCACGCAGGAATACATCCAGGCGGGCGACATCATCCAGGCGGTGATCTCGCAGCGGTTCTCGCGCCAGACGGGCGCGCACCCGTTCGAGGTGTACCGCAGCCTGCGCGCGATCAACCCCTCGCCGTACATGTACTACCTGAAGTTCGGCGAGACGTACCTCGTGGGCGCGTCGCCCGAGCTGCTCGTGCGCGTCGAAGAGGGCAAGGTCGACGTGCACCCGATCGCGGGTACGCGGCCGCGTGGCGCGACGCCCGAGGAGGACGCGCGACTCGCTGAGGAGCTAGCGAACGACCCGAAGGAGCTGGCCGAGCACGTGATGCTGCTCGACCTCGGGCGAAACGACGTGGGCAAGGTGTCTGAGGCGGGCAGCGTTGAGGTAACGCAGCGCTTCGACATCGAGCACTACTCGCACGTGATGCACCTCGTGAGCCACGTACGGGGGACGCTGCGCGAAGGGCTGAGCCCGTATGAGGCACTGCGATCGGCGTTCCCGGCGGGGACGGTCTCGGGTGCGCCGAAGATCCGTGCGATGGAGATCGTGGCGGAGATGGAGCCCGACCTGCGCGGCCCGTACGCGGGCGCGGTGGGCTTCTTCGACCTGTCGGGCAACGTGGAGACGTGCATCACGATCCGCACCGTGATCATGAAGGACGGCTGGGCGCACGTGCAGGCGGGCGGCGGCATCGTCTACGACTCGGACCCCGTGAAGGAGTTCGAGGAGACACAGCACAAGTCACGTGCGGCGATGGCGGCGATCGACGACGCCGAGCGGCGCGCGCCGGTCACGACCGGCAGCCTGGGCTACTGAGGTGACGTCGCTCTTTGATCGACCACTGTTCGGCGGTGGCGCGGAGCCCTCGAGCGCCGTGTCGACGCCGGGCGTGCGGAGTGTCGGTGCCGACGGCGCGCGCCCAATGATCCTCGCGGCTGGCGTGCGGATCCGGCGCGACGACGGATCGGTGCTGCTGGTGCAGCATCACGCCGGCGTTGCCGCGGGGCGCTGGTCGATCCCGTTCGACGGCGTCGCCGAGGACGAGGTCGCCGAGAACGCCGCGCTGCGCGTGCTGCGTGACGCACTGCACCTCGAGCCCGGCGGGTTCGAGTTCGCGGAGACGATCTCGATTCCCTCGGCGGACGAGGACATCGTCGTCAACGTGTTCGACGCGCTCGGGTGGGCAGGGGAGCCGCGGTTCAACGCGCGCGACTTCGACGACGCCGGGTGGCTCGACGCGACCCGCCTCGAAGGTGTGGACGTGGTGCCGGAGGTGGCATCGTTCCTGAACGGCGGCGTCGTTGCTGGCGAGGTGCACGCGGTGATCGAGGCGGCGCTGCTGGAAGCGCGGCAGGCACTGCTCGATGCGTACGAGGCGATTCCGCTGCGCTGGCGTGAGCGCGAGCTCGATGGCGACTGGGCGGCGGTAGACGTGCTGCAGCGCTGTGCTTCGGTGGAGGCGTACACGCTCGGCGAGGCGGTGCGACTGGCGGAAACCTCGGGCCATGCGTGGCGCGAGTTCAACGCTGACCAGGCGGAGGCGGAGCGGAAGCTGCGCGCGCGCCCCTCGGACGCCGAGGTGCGTGAGCGATTGCTTGCGGCGCACAACGACACGCTGCGGATGGTGCAGGCGCTGATGCCTGAGCAGCTGTTGCACTTTGGATCGCACCCCTCGAAGGGGACGGTGCAGGTGCGGCAGATGCTCGAGGGGATTGCGGCGCACGACCGCGAACACACGGATCAACTGCGGGCGATGCAGAGCGCGGCTCAGCTGCGCGGCTAGCTCGAAGTAAGGACTGACGACGATGTTGCTACTGCTCGATAACTACGACTCGTTCACCTACAACCTGTACCAGTACCTCGCGGAGCTGGGGCAAGAGGTCGAGGTGCACCGCAACGACCAGATCACGGTCGAAGACGCGCTCGCCATGGGCGCGGAGCGGATCGTGATCTCGCCCGGCCCGTGCTCGCCGGACGAGGCGGGGATCTCGATCGACCTGATTCACGCGGCGGCCGGCAAGGTGCCGTTGCTCGGGGTGTGCCTCGGGCATCAGGCGATTGGGCAGGCGTTCGGTGGGAACGTGGTCTCCGCAGGCGAGATCATGCATGGCAAGACCTCGATGATCGCGCATGACGGCAAGGGCGTGTTCGCGGGGCTGCCCAATCCGTTCGAGGCGATTCGCTATCATTCGCTCGCGATCGAGCCGAGCTCGGTACCGGACGTGCTGGAAGTCACGGCACGCTCTGAAAGCGGCGTGATCATGGGTGTCCGGCACAAGACGCTGGCGGTCGAGGGCGTGCAGTTCCACCCAGAATCGATCATGACGAAGTCCGGGCACGACCTGCTGCGCAACTTCCTCGCGATGCCGAACACACAGCCAGCGCAGACGGGGGCACCGGCATGACGACAGCACCGTTGCCGGGTGCGGCGATTCGAGCCGCACTCGTGGCGATCGTGGACCAGCACCGCGACCTCACGGAAGACGAGGCCGCGGCGTGCATGGAAGAGATCATGGGCGAGGGCGCCTCGCCTGCGCAGTTCGGCGCGCTGATGACGGCGCTGCGGATGAAGGGCGAGACCGTCGATGAGCTGACGGGGATGGCGCGCGTGATGCGCGCGCACGCCCTGCGCGTCGAGGTTTCCGCGCGGCCGCTGCTCGACACGTGCGGGACGGGCGGCGATGGGCTGCACACGTTCAACGCCTCGACGGCTTCGGCCTTCGTGGTGGCGGCGGCGGGCGGCAAGGTCGCGAAGCATGGCAACCGCGCTGCCTCGTCGCAGTCGGGCTCGGCGGACGTGCTCGAGGCACTTGGCGCGACGATCGCGCTGACTCCGGAGCAGGTCGCGTCGTGCATCGAGACGACGGGCGTGGGCTTCATGTTCGCGCAGGCGTACCACCCGGCGATGCGCTTCGCGGGGCCGCTGCGCCGCGAGCTGGGTGTGCGCACGGTGTTCAACCTGCTTGGACCGCTGACGAATCCTGCGGACGCGCATTGCCGCGTGTTCGGGGTGCCGGATAAGGCGATCGCGGAGAAGGTTGCGAGCCTCGTTGCACGGCTCGGGCTGCGACACGCGCTGGTCGTGACCGGCGATGAAGGTCTCGATGAGATCTCGGTGTCCGGCCCGACGACGGCGTTCGAGGTGCGCGGGGCCGAGGTGAGCCAGCGCCAGATCACGCCGAGCGAGCTCGGCCTGAAGACGCACAACATCAACGACGTCGCCGGCGGCACACCGCAGGAGAACGCGACGACGATGCGCAAGATCTTCACGGGCGAAGGCCCCGAGGCGGTGCGCGACTTCGTCGCCGCGAACGCGGGTGCCGGTCTCTACGTGCTCGGGCTCGCGTCGAGCATTCGACAGGGCGTCGAGCAGGCGAAGCAGGTGATGGAGAACGGCGACGCTGCGGTGCGCCTCGGTGCATTCGTGGAGGCGACGCGTCGTGCCTGAGGTCAGCGCTGCGGATGGCGCGCGGGTCACGGGGACGGTGCTCGACCGGATCGTCGCTGACCGACGCGAGCGACTGGCTGAGGACCGTGTCGCGGTGCCCGAGGTGCGCTTCGCGGAACTTGCCTCGAGCCTGCCGGGACAGCGCGTCTCGTTCGCCTCACGGCTGCGGGAGGGACGCACCGGTGCGCCGAGTGGTGCGCGGCTACGGCTGATTGCGGAGATCAAGCGTGCCTCGCCGTCGAAGGGGCTGTTCGATGCGAACCTCGTCGCGGCCGATCAGGCGCGCGAGTACGCACTGGCGGGCGCCTCGGGCGTCTCGGTGCTGACGGAGCCTTCGTTCTTCCAGGGTGGGATCGCTGACCTGCGCGATGCACGGCTCGCGTTCGGGGATGACCTCGATCGCCCTGCGCTGCTACGCAAGGACTTCATCTTCGACCCGTACCAGGTGCGCGAGGCGGCCGCGAACGGTGCTGACGCGCTGCTGCTGATCGTGATGATGCTCGAGCCCGACGCGCTGCGTGACCTGATCGCGCTGACGCGCGAGGAAGGCCTCGAGCCATTGATCGAGGTGCACGACGAAGCCGAGGTCGAGGCGGCGCTCACGGCCGGCGCGCGCGTGATCGGTGTGAACAACCGCGACCTGCGCACGTTCGCGGAGGACCTCGGCACGACCGAGCGGCTCGCACGACTCGTGCCGGCGGAGGCGACGCTGGTGGCGGAGTCGGCGATTAAGGTCGCCTCGGACGCTGCGCGCATGGCGGATGCCGGCGCGCATGCCGTGCTGGTGGGCGAGGCGCTCGTCACGACGGGTGACATCGCGAGCAAGGCGCACGAGCTGCTGCTGATCCCCGAGGTGCGCGCATGACCTTCGTGAAGATCTGCGGCAACCGCACGCCGGCCGATGTGATCGCAGCGGCCGAGGCCGGTGCGGACTTCATCGGCATGGTGTTCGCGGAGTCTCGACGCAAGGTGGACACGCAGCAGGCGTACGACATGGTGCGCGCGCTCGGGCGACCGCTCGCGGAGCACGAGTTCCTCACGCCCCCGCCGGCCCAGCCGCAGGTGCGCGAGGAGGCGGGCGAATGGTTCCGTCACGGCTCGCGGGTGCTAGAGGCATACCTCGACGCGAAGCGGCCGCTGACGGTGGGTGTGTTCGCCGACCAGTCGTTCGAGGAGATCAATGAGATCGTCGAGGAGTGCGGGATCGACCTCGTGCAGCTGTCCGGCGATGAGCCGTGGGACGACTGCCTGATGATCGCGCGCCAGACGATTCAGGTCGTGCACGTTTCACCGATCGATTCGCCCTCGGACCCGATGGCGCTGGTCGAGCCGGGCTTCTCGATCGCATTGATGCTCGACTCGGCACATGGGCCGTATCGCGGCGGATCGGGGCAGACCTTCGACTGGGAGGTCGCGCGGCAGATCTCGTCGCGGATGCCGATGCTGCTAGCGGGTGGCCTGACGCCGGAGAATGTGGGTGAGGCCGTACGCACGGTGCATCCGTGGGCGGTCGATGTGTCGAGCGGTACCGAGACCGATGGCAAGAAAGACTATGACCGCGTGCGGGCCTTCATCGCCGCGGTTCGAGAGGCAGACGCCGGATGACCAGCACCACACATGCCGACGCGGCGCAGCACGGCCCTGACGAGCGCGGCCACTACGGTGAGTTCGGCGGGAAGTTCGTCCCCGAGACGCTGATGCCCGCGCTCGCAGAGCTTGAGGCGGCATACGAAGAGGCGAAGGCCTCGTCGGAGTTCCGTGAGCAGCTCGAGTTCCTGCTGCGCACCTATGTCGGTCGACCGACGCCGCTGACGTACGCGGGCCGACTCACGGAGCACCTCGCACGCCTCAATGGTGGGGTGGGGCCAAAGGTGTACCTGAAGCGCGAGGACCTCGCGCACACGGGCGCGCACAAGATCAACGCGGCGCTCGCGCAGGCGCTGCTCGCGAAGCGCATGGGAAAGAAGCGCATCGTCGCCGAGACGGGCGCGGGCCAGCACGGCGTGGCGACGGCGACGGCGTGCGCGCTGCTCGACCTCGATTGCGTCGTGTACATGGGCTCCGAGGACGTGCGGCGTCAGTCGCTGAACGTGTTCCGCATGAAGCTGCTCGGCGCGGAAGTGCGCCCGGTCGATGCCGGATCGCGCACGCTCAAGGACGCGATCAACGAGGCGATTCGTGACTGGGTCACGAACGTACGCGACACGCACTACCTGATTGGCTCCGTCGTGGGGCCGCATCCGTACCCGGCGATGGTGCGCGACTTCCAGGCCGTGATTGGCACGGAGACGCGCGCGCAGATCCTCGAGGCTGAGGGACGACTGCCAACGATCGCGGTGGCGTGCGTCGGTGGTGGCTCGAACGCGATGGGCATGTTCGCGCCGCTGATGGACGACCCGATTCGACTCGTGGGTGTCGAGGCGGCGGGCGAGGGGCTCGACGCGAAGCACGCGGCGACGCTGACCAAGGGTCGTCCCGGCGTGCTGCATGGCGCGCGCTCCTACCTGCTGCAGGACCAGTACGGGCAGGTGATGGAGGCGCACTCGATCTCCGCGGGCCTGGACTACCCCGGTGTTGGGCCGGAGCACTCGTGGCTGAAGGTGACCGAGCGGGCAGAGTACGGCTCCGTGACCGACACCGAGGCGCTCGCGGGCTTCCAGCTGCTGTGCCAGACCGAGGGCATCATCCCGGCGCTCGAGTCGTCGCACGCGATCGCATACCTGGAGAAGCTGATGCCGAGCGTGAACCCGAACGACCTGATCGTGGTGAGCCTGAGCGGGCGCGGCGACAAGGACATCAACACCGTCGCGGACGCGCTCGGCGTCTCGCTCTAACTCGTAGGGACGTCTGACACGACCACGAACGATCTGTCTCCCGCGGAGCTCTATGGGCGGCGCGCTGCGCCGGTCTATGACGACGACGTCGCGGCGTGCGACGAGCGGATGATCGACGCGCTCGCCACGCTGGCCGGCACGGGTCGGGTACTGGAGATGGGGATCGGCACTGGTCGGGTGGCGCTGCCGCTGGTTGCGCGCGGTGTGCACCTCGAAGGGATCGATATCTCACCGGAGATGGTGGAGCGGCTGCGTGCGAAGCCCGGCGGGGCGGAGATCGCGGTCACGATCGGCTCGTTTGCCGATGTGCCGCTCGAGGGTCGGTACGATCTCGTGATCCTCGTGTTCAACACGATCTACATGCTGCAGACCGCGGAGGAGCAGCAGCGCTGCTTCGAGCATGTGGCCGAGCATCTGCGCCCGGGTGGGGCGTTTGTGATCGAGGCGTTCATCCTCGATGAGCACGCTGCGGCGAAGCGCAAACGAGGCAAGCGCGACACATCGCACTACGACGTGGCGACGCAGCGACTGACGCTCGACTACCTCGGGAGTGGCGAGGGGGTGCTGCGGGCGTACTCGGTGGATCTGCGGTACGCGCCGCCGGCCGAGCTCGACCGCATGGCTCGAGCCGCGGGGCTGCAGCTGGCCGGGCGCTGGCGTGACTGGGAAGCGAACCCGTTCACGGAGCTCTCGAGCGAGCACGTCTCGCTCTACACGCGCTAGACGATCGAAGCGCTCTTCGCCCTGTTGCAGTCGCCGCAGAGGATCTGAATGTTCTCGGCGGTGACGCCGCCGCCCTTGGCCACGGGGATCACGTGGTCGAACTGCAGATCGTCCTCGATGCCGCACTGCACGCAGCGACCATCGTCGCGCTCCCAGACGAGCACCTTCACGTCGTCGGGGATGCGGGCACGCCTCGAGGTCTCGACGTCGGTGGCGTTGACCCGAGCCTTGCGCAGGCGGTCGAGCTGCGACGACTGACGGCGCTGGCGGTTCCAGAGCAGGAGCTCGACCGCCTCGGCATCGAGGTCGGCGTCGGCCCAGTAGTAGCCCTGGTCGGTCCACCAGAACGTGCGATCGCTGTCCTCGCCGATGAGCGCGACGCCGTGCTCGGCGAGGGCGGATTTCGCGCGGCGATGCGCACTCGGGGTGAGCTCGAAGCACTGGGTGCGGGTGTAGTAGATGCGGTAGGTCGCCCAGACCCAGAAGCCGGACTTCTCGAGTCGAGTGCCCATGACGCGGCGCAATGCCATGCGCCTGTCCTCTCGGTGTTGCCCCGCCACGGGCGCAGTCAGCGTATCAGCATCTTTGTTCTGACGGCTTGCCGACGCTACCCTCGATGCATGTTTGCTGATCTGCCACAGGTGATGGAGCGCGAGCCGGAGCCGCTGCAGCGCATCTGGCGCGTGCGCGACCTCGTGATCGGCGTGACGGCGATGATCGTCGCGTTTATCGCGGTGGTGGGCACGCTCGCGCTGCTGCGTGTGCACGGGTTCGTGGCGGGGTTTGCGGCGACGCTGCTGTTCGAGGTGATTCTCGCGGCGATCGTGCTTGGGTTGGCGCGGCTGCGACGGATCAGCTTTGCGCAGCTGGGGTTTGTGCGACCTCGCAACTGGGGGCTCGCGATCACGGCGTGGCTGGGCTCGTACGCGGTGGCGATCAGCTATGCGCTGGCGCTGCTGGCGCTGAAAGCGGCGCACCTCGACACGTCGCGCCTCGAGGGTGGCAATCCGCTGCCGCTCGGGCCGGACGCGACCCCGCTGATGCTGGGGGCACTGGGCGTGCTCGTGATCGGGTTCGCGCCGGTGTGCGAGGAGCTGTTCTTCCGTGGCTTCGTCTTCCGATGCGTGCGCGGCTTCGCGCCGCTGTTTGCGGCGGCGCTGATTAGCGGGCTCGGGTTTGCCGTGTTCCACGCCAACCTGGCGGTGGTGGTGCCGTACGCGCTGATCGGGGCGCTGTTCGCCTGGAGCGTGGAATCGAGCGGGTCGCTCTGGACCTCGATCGTGGCGCACACGCTGGTGAACACGCTCTCATTCGTGGTGAGCGTGGCGGTGTTCGCGCGGGCGTAGGCTGGGGCCGCCTCGGAACTCGCAGGTGGTCAGGCGGGCTGGTACTCTCGTCGCCCTATGGCTGATCGACTCGCCACGATGTTTGCACGCACCCGCGCAGAGGGCCGTCCGGCGATCATTCCGTTCGTCCCGGGCGGCTGGCCCGAGGCTGACGCGACCGTCGCAATCGTGCGCGCAGCCGTCGAAGGCGGCGCGGACGCACTCGAGATTGGCTTCCCGTTCAGCGACCCGCTGGCCGACGGCGCGACCAACCAGCTCGCGTACCAGCAGGCGCTTGCGAACGGCGTGAACGCCGACACGATTCTCGCTGCCGTGCGCGCGATCCGCGCCGAGGGCATCGAGGTGCCGATCCTGCTGATGGGCTACAGCAACCCGCTCTATTCCTACGGCGTGGTGAAGTTCGCCTCGGACGCCGCTACGGCGGGGGTGGACGGGCTGATCATCGTGGACCTGCCGCCCGAGGAGGCTACGGAGCTCGAGGGCCCCGCACAGGCTGCCGGGCTGCACCTGATCTACCTGCTCGCGCCGGCCTCGACTGCTGAGCGGATCACGGCGGTCGCGCAGCACGCGAGCGGCTTCATCTACTGCGTGAGCGTGACCGGCGTGACTGGTGCGCGCACCTCGATGTCCTCGGAGCTGCCGGAGTTCCTCGCCCGGGTTCGAGCGCAGACGGATGTGCCGCTGGCCGTGGGCTTCGGCATCTCGGCGCGCGAGCACGTAGAGGCGGTCGGCCAGGTGGCCGACGCGGCGATCATCGGCAGTGCCTTCGTGCAGGTCGTGGGCGGCGCCCCGGCAGCCTCTAGGCCCGCGGCGGTGAGCGCCTTCGTGCGTGAGATGGCCGGCGCGAGCCCCGCCAGGGCCTGACGGCTATCACGGCTGGGCCTGTGACCTAGCCTGCCGCTCGCGGTGGGCGCTACAGTCGGCAGCAAGCAAGGGCGGCCGGGGGGGCCGAGCAGCAGGTTCGGAGCCATTCATGCTCGTCCGGGGGATCCGAGGGGCCACCACCGTTGAGGCCAACGCGCGCGAGGACATCCTTGATGCGACTCGGGAGCTGCTGACCGCGATCCTCGAAGCGAACCGCGTCGAGCACGACCTGGTTGCCTCGATCGTCTTTAGCACCTCGCCTGACCTGAACGCCGAGTTCCCCGCAGTCGCCGCGCGCGAGCTCGGGTGGACCGATGTAGCGCTGAGCTGCTTCCACGAGATGGGCGTGCCCGGATCGCTGCCGAAGTGCCTGCGGATCCTGATGACTGTGAACACCGACCTCGCGCTTGGCGAGGTGAAGCACATCTACCTGCGTGGCGCTCGGGCACTGCGCCCCGATCTCGTCGGCGAAGAATAGTCGCCGCACAGCGTCGCTGCCCTGCGGGCGGCGAGAACTCCGAGGCCTTCCAATGATCGTCGTCATGAACATGGGGCGCAGCGAGGCGCAGCGCGACGCGATCCTGCAGCGCCTGCAAACACTCGGACTGCGCGGTCAGGAAATCAGCGGTGTCTCGCGCACGGTGATCGCCGTGCTGGGCAACGTGTTCCCGGAGCTGCGTGACGAACTCTCCACGATGGAGGGCGTCGACGAGGTCCTGCGAGTCTCGAAGCCATACAAGCTCGCGAACCGCGAAGTGCACATGGACGACACGGTCGTCGAGTTGCCGTACGGCGTGCGCGTCGGTGACGGCCACCCCGTGATCATCGCCGGTCCCTGCGCGGTCGAGACCGAGGAGCAGCTCTGGGCTGCGGCCAAGGGCATCCGCGCCGCCGGCGCACACATCCTGCGCGGCGGCGCGTTCAAGCCGCGCACCTCGCCGTATTCGTTCCAGGGGCTTGGGGTGCCGGGTCTGAAGATCCTGAAGGACGCTGGTGACCGTCTCGGGCTGCCCGTGGTGACCGAGCTGATGTCGGTGCGCGACATCGACGCCGTCGCGCAGTACTCGGACGTGCTGCAGATCGGCGCGCGCAACACGCAGAACTTCGTGCTGCTTGAAGAGGCGGCGAAGGTCGGCAAGCCGATCCTGCTGAAGCGAGCAATCGCCGGCACGATCGAGGAGTGGCTGCTGGCGGCGGAGTACATCTTGAACGCCGGCAACCCGAACGTGATCCTCTGCGAGCGCGGCATCCGCACGTTCGAGACGGCGACGCGCAACACACTCGACCTGAACGCGATCGCGCTGGTGAAGCGCCTCAGCCACCTCCCGGTGATCTCGGATCCGTCGCACGGGACGGGCCGCTGGTACCTGGTACGTCCGATGTCGATGGCGAGCATTGCGGTGGGCGCCGACGGCCTGATGATCGAGGTGCACCCGAGCCCTGACCACGCGCTGTCCGACGGCGCGCAGTCGCTGACGCCGGGCAATTTCGCCGGCCTCGTGCGCGAGGTGGGGAAGCTCGCGGAGGCGATCGGTCGTCCGCTCTCGCCGGCACCAGAGCGCATCGCCTCATGACGATGCCCGAGACGCCCAACGGCCAGCCGACAGACGAGGTCGTCGTGACCGAAGAACCCACCGGGGACAGCTCGACGCCAGAGCAGCCGGCCGCCGTACAGGCAGAGCCCACGCCCGAGGTGGATGAGGGGCCGTTCCAGCTCCAGCTGCCGGTGTTCGAGGGACCGCTCGACCTGCTGCTGCACCTGCTGGATGAGCGCACGCTCGACATCACCGAGGTATCGCTGCTCGCGGTCACGGAGCAATACCTCTCGCACCTCCGCGCGGGCGATCAGGTCAGCGCGGACGCACTTGTCGAGTTCATCTCGGTCGGTGCGCGGCTGCTGCTGATGAAGTCGCGCGCGCTGCTGCCTCGAGACCCGGACGCCGCGCCTCCCGACGAAGAGGACGAGGACGACCCGCAGAACCTGGTGAAGGCGCTGCAGGAGTACCGCCGCTACAAGCAGGCGGCTGACTACCTGCGCGACCTGGAAGACCAGCACCGGACGATGCACCGCCGCTCTGCGGCGCCCCCGGAGATGCCTCTGCCGCCGGGACTCGACGGTGTCACGCTGAGCTCGCTGGTGGACCTGTTCCGCAAGGTGCTGGAGCGCACACCGGACGAGGACGCGGCCGAGGAAGCACGTGCTCGCCAGCCGCGCGCGGTGCCGCGCCCACGGGTGCGCCTGCAGGACCGGATCAAGCTGCTGGTCGATCGCCTTGAGCGCGACGGGCAGCTCTCGTTCCTCGCGCTGCTGGGCGACGCGCCGACGCGCACCTCGGTGATTGTTGACTTCCTCGCGGTGCTCGAGCTGATCAAGGTGCGTTACCTGCGCGCCGAGCAGTCCGACGCGTTCGGCGACATCGCGCTTGTCCGGATCGAGGGCACGACCGCTCCCGAGACCGTCGAGATCGAGCTCGAAGGCTAGCGCTCGCGCCGGTATTCGCCGGTGCTCATCGCCTTTGCGGGACGGCGCTAACCACCTGACGGGTGCTCTCGTCAAGGTGCGGGCCTCGGTGCGCCGATGCTACGATTTGCCCGTCAACCGGTCGGAGGCTCCCACGTGCTGCTGGTCCGTGATGAACTGCGCCATGCCGCCACCACGGGCGGAAACGTCGTCACGATCGGCGTGTTCGATGGCGTGCATCGCGGGCACAAGGCGCTGATCGTGCGCGTGACCGCCGAGGCTGCCGCGCGCGGCCTGGGGGCCGGGGTTGTGACCTTCCACCCGAACCCTGTAACCGTGCTGCGGCCGGACGTGCCGTTCAGCTACCTCACGAGCCTGGAGCGCCGTGTTGAGCTACTCCGCGACGCCGGGGCGCAGTGGGTCGCTGTGCTGCAGTTCACCTCGGAGCTTGCGCTCGTATCCGCCGAGGATTTCGCGCGGATGCTCGTCGAAGACGCGGGGATGCGCCTGCTGATCATCGGCGAGGACTTCCACCTCGGTCGCGGGCGCGAGGGCGACGTCGCCACGCTGCGCGCGATTGGCGAGCGCCTCGGGTTCGAGGTGCAGACGATTCCCCTGGTCGCGGGGGGCACCGACGACACCTCGGACATCTCGTCCACTCGGATCCGGCGCGCGCTCGCGACAGGCGAGATGCGCGAGGTCGCGGAGCTGCTCGGTCGTCCGTACTCGCTGCGCGGGCCCGTGCTCCACGGCGACGAACGCGGACGCACGATTGGCTTTCCGACGCTGAACATCGGCGTGAGCCCCGACCACGCGCTGCCGCCGAACGGCGTCTACGTAACGTGTGCAGAGATGGATGGCGCGACGTACCACGGCGCGACGAACATCGGCACGCAGCCGACCTTCGACGGGACACAGCGGCGCGTCGAGACGCACCTGCTCGACTTCGAGGGCGACGTGTACGGACATGTCGTGCGGATCGAGCTGCTGCAGCAGCTGCGCGACGAGCGCAAGTTCGATGGCTTCGAGGCGCTGGTGACACAGATCCAACTCGACGTCGTGGAGACGAGGGCGTTCTTCGCATGACGACGACCAAGCGCACGATGGCCCCGGTCGATGAGCAGCTCGCGATCCTGATGCGCGGGACTGACTTTGGTGACGAGCAGACGTATCGAGCGATGGAGCGCGAGCTGCGCGCCAAGCTGAACGAAGACCGTCCGCTGCGTGTTTACTGCGGCTACGACCCGACCTCGGTCGATCTGACGCTCGGCCACACCGTGACATTCCGCAAGCTGAAGCAGTTCCAGGACTTCGGTCACGAGATCACGTTCCTGATTGGCAACTTCACTGGCCTGATCGGTGACCCGACCGACAAGGACAAGACGCGGCCGATGATCAACGCGGAGACGCTGGCCGCGAACTCCGTGCGCTACGCAGAGCAGGCCGGGCGCATCCTCGACATGTCGAGGGCTGTGGTGCGCCACAACGCGGACTGGCTGGCGCCGCTAACGTTCGAGGACGTGATCCGACTGTGCGCGAAGTTCACGGTCGCGGAGTTCCTCAAGCGTGAATCGTTTGCCAAGCGCTACAGCGGCGGCGAGCCGATCTACCTCTCCGAGTTCATGTACGGTCTGCTGCAGGCATACGACGCCTACGAGCTCAAGACGGACGTGCAGGTCGGCGGACGTGACCAGCTCTTCAACCTGATGGCTGGGCGCAAACTCCAGCAGGAGATGGGCCACCCACAGCAGGTCGTGATCATGACGCCGCTACTCGTTGGCCTCGATGGTCACGAGAAGATGTCGAAGTCGCTCGGTAACTACATTGCTGTCGATGACGCGCCGAACGACATGTACGGCAAGGCGATGTCGATCCCCGATGAGGTGATGCAAAACTACTTCGAGCTGCTGACGGACGTCACTGCCGACGACGTGCAAGCACTGCTCGCGAGCGTCGCAGCGAAGGAGCTCCCGCCGATCGAGGCGAAGAAGCGACTGGCGCTCGAGATCACCTCGACGCTGTACCCGCGCGCGGAAGCCGAGGGCGCGCAGGTCTACTTCGAGTCCACGTTCCAGCGCCGTGAGACGCCCGACGAGATGCAGGAGTACGTGCTGAGCGGCGCGACCGAGCGGCTGACCGACGTGCTGGTGGCCGCCTCGATGGCGGCGAGCAACGGCGAGGTGCGCCGGCTCGTGACGCAGGGCGCGGTGCGCGTGAATGGCGAGGCGACCTCGGACTTTGCGGTCGAGCTCAAGGCTGGCGACGAGGTACGCGTGGGTCGCACGCGCTTCCTGCGCCTGGTGGCCGGGAACTAGCGCGATGATCGACGGCGGACACGAGATCGATATTGACGCCGTCATTCAGAACATCGATGAGGCTGAAGTCGTCACGCTGCATTTCCCGATGCTGCGCCAGACGCTACTGATCGACACCCGTCTCGATGCCCAAAGCCTGCCGCTGGTGCGGGTGGTACCGATGGTGAACAACACGACGGAGCGGTTCGCGTCACTCGAGGCGATGCGGCCGGGGCTGGAGCGGCCACGGTCGATCACGATGATCCCGTGGGCGCGCTCGGTGGAGGCACTGGAGTGGGCGGGCGTGTGGCCTCGGGTGATCGCGCGGCTCGAGGCGTCTGGTGACGAGACGACGCTGCTCGATGCACGGCGCGCGTTCCGGCAGCTGCGATCGCTCGAGCTCGTCGAGCTGCGTGAGGCAATCGTTGGCCGGCAGTACCGCACGGTGTGGCGCGCTCGCGCCGAAGAGGCGCGCTAAGCCGCCTCGTTCGCTTGAACTCCTAGCTGATGTCTGCGGCTTCCGCGCCGGCCCATTCGAGGGCTTCCTGGCGGTCGGAGAACGAGCGGCCTTGCTCGATCATGCCGTTGCGGAACGTGAAGACGTCGACGAGGTCTCCCTCGCGCCACTCGGTCTCGCCCTCGACGCGCACGTGGACGTGCGCGAAGACGACAACGTTGTCACCGGCGGTGATGAACCGCTCCGGTTCGCGCGTCCCCTCAGCCCAGTTGCCGCGTGCCTCCGCGAAATGCTTTGTGACGGCAGCAAAGCCCTGCCAGGTCCCGCCGCCCGCGTCCGCGGGATCGGTCCACTCGATCTGTGGAGCGAACGCGGCAGTGATCGCCGGGATGTCGTTGCGGTTCAGTGCGGCGTAGAAGTCGCGTACCACCTGCGTCTCTGCCTCGAGGTCGCTCATGCGTCGGCCGACGGGCGCAGGTCGAGGACCTCGAGCTGGAGGGTGCCGCGCAGGTTGTCGCGCCGGAAGGTGTAGACGATGTCGGCGAGCTCGCCGTTGGGGACGGCCTGCTCTGCGGCGCGGAAGGCGATCGCGTTCCAGGTGACGCGGCCTTCCTTGAGCTTGAACTGGAGGTGCGCGCCGTCCTGGCCGACGGTGCGCGAGTCCTGAATCGTCACGCGTCGCCCGAGGAAGCGCGGGGTGTCGTTGCCGATGCCGTGGGGGCCGAGGCGGTGCAGCCACTTCAGCATGTCGCTGTTCACCTCGCTCAGGGGCAGCTCGGCGTCGATCTCGATGGTGGGGACGATGGTCGATGCATCGAGGTGGGCCGCGGCGTCCGCGAGCAGCGTGGCGCGCACCTCGTCGAGCCTCGAGGCGTCGATCGTGAAGCCGGCGGCGGCGCGGTGACCGCCGAAGCGCTTGAACAGCTCGGCATTGCGGCGCAGCAGCGCGGTGATGTCGAACTCGGGGATCGAGCGGCAGGAGGCTCGTGCCTCGCCGTCGGCAATCTGCATGACGATCGCGGGGCGCTGGAACTGCTCGACCAGCCGCGAGGCGACGAGGCCGACGATGCCTGATGAGATGTCGGGGCTCGCGACCATGACGAGCGCGTCGACGCCCTGCTCCGGCGTGACCGAGGTCGTGGCGATCTCGAACGCATCGGCAGTCTGGCTGCGGCGCTGCGTGTTGAGGGCTTCGAGCTGCGCGGCAAGCTCCTCGGCACGCGCGGGGTCCTCGGTGAGCATCAGCTCGAGGGCGATCTTGGCGTGCTCCATACGGCCGGCGGCGTTCAGCCTCGGGCCAAGCTGCCAGCCACAGGCGTCGGGGTCGACGTCGCTGAGGTCGAGGCCAGCGATCGAGGCGAGCGCGCGCAGACCGGGGCGCTGCGAGCGGCGCAGGCCATCGAGACCGATGCGCACCAGGTCGCGGTTCTCGGCGAGCATCGGCGCGAGGTCGCAGATCGTGCCCAGCGCGACGAGCGCGCGGTGCGGTTCCGGGTCGTAGGGCTGCTGCATCTGGTCGTAGAGATCGTGCACGACCTTGTAGGCGACGCCACAGGCAGCGGGCTCCGAGCCGTACTCCGAGTTGGTGAGCTTGGGGTTCACGATCGCGAGCGCGTCCGGGAGCTCTTCCGGCACGGTGTGGTGGTCAATGATGATCACGTCCATGCCGAGCTCGTTCGCGGCGGCGACCTCACGGACGGCGGAGGTGCCGCAGTCGGCGGTGACGAGCACGGTGGCGCCTCGACCGTGGAGGGCGCGGATGGCGTCCACGTTGGGGCCGTAGCCCTCCGTGAAGCGGTCGGGGATGTACGGGAGCGGCTCGGCGCCGAGCGCGGAGAGGCCCTCGGTGAGGATCGTGGTCGAGGTCACGCCGTCGACGTCGAAGTCGCCGAAGACGGCGACCTTCTCGCCGGCACGGCAGGCCTGGGCAAGGCGCGCGACGGCAATCTCGAGGTTGGGCATGAGGGCGGGGTTGGTTAGCTCGCCCGGAGCGCCGAGGTATGCCTTGCCCTCGGCGGTGTCGTGGACGTCGCGCAGGGCGAGTAGCAGCGAGAGCAGCCGGGGCCACGGGGCGTCCTCGAAGGCACGCAGGTCGGGGACGGCTTGGACGCGCCAGCGCTTGCCGCTCGAACCTTCGAGGAGGCGGTCGGCGTGCTCGAGTGTGGTCATCGGACGGGTGGCCTCGCAGCCAGGGAGTGCCTCCAGTATCCGCGACTGAGACGGCGAACACCAATCTTGAGAGGGTGGTGTTTGATTGAGTGTCCGCGCATCGCGAGGCGATTTTCGACGGTCAATCGATCGGTGGTGCGGCGGGTTTGATTGAATGTGAGCATCGAGGCGTACTCGAAGGGCTCGGAGGCGGCGATGGCGACGTGGGACGAGGTATGCGGCGCGGTGCAGGCAGCGCTGCCGGGCGTCGAGGTGAGCACCTCGTACGGGACGCCGGCGCTGAAGGTGCGCGGCAAGATGCTCGTGCGCGTGTGGGACGACGAGCCGGACGTGCTGGTGGTGCGGCTGACGGACCTGGACGAGCAGGAGGAGCTGACGGCGACGGAGCCGGAGGTGTTCTTCATCACGCCGCACTATGCCGGGCATCCGACCGTGCTCGTACACCTAGACGGCATCGAGGCGGCTGAGCTGGTTGAGTTGGTGACGCCGGCATGGCGCGGGTATGCCTCGAAGGCGCTGCTGGCGGAGCTCGACGCTCGCTAGCTCGGCGACACTATTCGCAGCGCATGACGCAGGAGGGCCGCATGGAGCCGATCTCGCCGAAGGACTTTGGGACACTGCCGGGCACGGAGGATTGGCGCGTGATCAGCGACGGCGCGAACGCGTACTTCCGTACGGGCTCGATGGCGGCGGGGGCGCGACTGGTGCAGGCGATCGGCGCGCTACCTGACGTTGATGACCACGCGCCGGCGGTCGATGTGCTGCGCGACGGCGTGACCGTGCGCGTGGTGACGTACAGCGACGACTACTACGGGATGACGGACGTGGACCTCGAGCTGGTGCGCGCGATCTCGACCGCTGCGCGCGAGCTGGGGTTCGAGGCGGACCCGACGAAGCTCCAGTCGACGGTGGTCTGCGTCGGCGCGGGCGCACTGCAGCGCGAAGACGTGATGCCGTTCTGGGAAGCGGTGCTCGGCTACGAGCGACGCCGCGAGAGCGCCGACCAGGATCTCGTCGACCCGATGGGTCGAGGTGTGCCGTACTGGTTCGAGCAGATGGAGCAGCCTCGAGCTGACGGCCTCGGGGCGATCCACCTCTCAGTCTGGGTCCCGATCGAGGAAGGCCCGCAGCGTGTCGCAGCAGCGCTGGCCGCCGGCGGACGCATGGTGCGCGATGAGTTCGCGCCGTCGTGGTGGACGCTCGCGGACGCTGCGGGCAATGAGTGCGATGTCGGGACTATTGCGGGCAGGGGCTAGGCTGTCGGCACTCTCGTTCGCTCGTGCCCTAACGCGACTCGCCTGAACGGCACCTAGTTCCAGCTGCGCGGGGTGTAGAGAAATGGGCCGCTGCAGCCCCATTTGAAATCAATCGTCACATGTTGCGAGTCACGCCAGCCGAGATACGGAATTTCGCAGTTGCTGCCGCCTGGCAGCGAGGCGAGGTCGTACTCTCTCGAACCCAACTCGGCATCGATCAGCGTTATCCGTTTGAAGTCATTAACTAGCACGCGAGAGTTTTCCGTGTCCGGCTTACCGCCGTCAGATCGGACGATGGCGAGCGTTCGCCGATCCGGGCTCCACTGTGCGTCTAGAGCTCCTTCCAGGCAGGTACCAGCCGGAATGCTCGGCGCTCGGACAAACATTCCGTCGCAGCCCCATGGGATTCCTCCCCATGTGGATACAGTGATGCCGGCTCTTCGGTCAGCCTCGATTCGACCGTCGCCACGCGAGAGGCGCTGTTCGGTTACGACGTCGTACACAAAGCAGTCTGGGCAGCCGTCGACGATCTCGATGAGTCCGTGGTCCATCGGGCGCGCGTTGTAGATCCGCTGCGTGAAGCCCGTCTCCCAGAAACGCTTGATGGCGCCTGTGCGGGTGAAGATCGTGCGCGCAGCGAAGGCGTATCCATACTCCTCCGGGTAACCGGTGCTTCCGTTCTTGCTTCCACTGAGTCTCGTGAAGCCAAGGAGAATGTCATCGGTGTTTGGCAACCAATACACCGACTCGTCTGGCGGCCTTGAATCGTTGATCGGTGTCCCCGCGGAAGGCCATCTGAAGTCAATTTCGACGTTCGTCACGGTCCCTGTTGCGGTGTCGTAGAGCCAGTTCTGGTCTCGTTCTCTGGTGTACACGTTGAAGCTTACGAACCGACCAGATGGTGACCATTTCGGATGGATCAGGAAGTGCGTCGCTCTAGTTCCGCCGACGCTGGTCTTCACCGTGTGTTCGCTGTCGTCCCGCAGGTCACGGATGACGAAATCACGATTCGGTCGGTCGAGTGTTGGAGTTCGCTTCTCGATGTCGCGGTAGTACGCGAGGTACGCACCATCTGGGGACAGATCCATTTCGTATGGACATGGGTCGAACTCCACCGAGCGAACGGAGCCTCCGTCGGCCACCGCCGTTCCGGTGCAGCGCCCGGCCGCCCATTTCAGTGTGAAGCGCACGGTACCGTCGGCGCTGGTAACGCCCTTTGTGTCGTTGTTTGTCGTACCGGGCGACGTGTTGCCTTCAGCGAATTCGATCTTGGCGGTGCTGAGATCGATCACACGTTGGCGTTCGTCGAATGACATGTAGGCGGGGGTCGGTGTGACTGTTGGGGGTACGTTGGTCGGGATTGGGATGAGCTGATAGGTGAACGGAGTCGGAATCGGTTGGAGAAGCAGGTCGCTTCGAACGTACGGTGTAGGTGACGGCGGTTGAGTCTTCGCGTTTTGCGATACCGCCGAGACTCCCCAGATCACGGCTAGTACGATCGAGGCTGCCGTGACGCCGATGAACGGCACACCTCGATGCCAAGCAAGCACGCGCTGTACCGCGTTCACTGGATGGTCGTGTCCTCGCTAGTCCGTGAAGCGGCGGAAGATCAGGCTGCTGTTGTGGCCGCCGAAGCCGAGGCTGTTGGACATGGCCCAGTCGATCTGGACGTTGCGCGCGCCTTCGGGGACGTAGTCGAGGTTGCAGTCGGGGTCGGGCACGGTGAGGTTGCGCGTGGGGTGCACGCGCTGGTCACGGATGGCCATGACGGTGACGGCAGCCTCGATGCCACCGCAGGCGCCGAGGGTGTGACCGGTCATCGACTTGGTGCTCGGCATCGGGATGCTGCCGGCGTTCTCGCCGAACACGAGCTTCACGGACATCGTCTCGAACTTGTCGTTGAGGGGCGTGCTCGTGCCGTGCGGGTTGATGTAGTCGATGTCGGTCGCGAGGATGCCGGCTTTCTTCAGCGCCTCGTTCATCGCGCGCGCCGCGCCCTCGCCGTCCGGGGACGGCTGCGTGACGTGGAAGGCGTCGGCGGACTGACCGTACGAGACGAGCTCCGCGAGGATGTTCGCGCCGCGCGCCTGGGCGTACTCGAGCTCCTCGAGCACGAGCAGGGCTGCGCCCTCGCCGAGCACGAAGCCGTCGCGTTCGAGGTCGTACGGACGGCTCGCGTGATCGGGGTCGTCGTTGCGCTTGGTGCTGAGCGCGTGCAGCGCGCTGAAGGAGGCAATGCCCATGCGCGTGATCGTGGCCTCTGCGCCGCCGGCGACCATCGCGACGGCGTCGCCGCGACGAATCACCTCGAGCGCTGTGCCGAGGGCGTCCGCGCCGGAGGCGCAGGCGCTGACGGTGTTGTAGTTCGGGCCGCGCAGGCCGTACTGGATGCTGACCTGGCCAGCGGCCATGTCGGAGATGAACATCGGGACGAGGAACGGCGAGACGCGGTTCGGGCCCTTCTCGAAG
Source organism: Chloroflexota bacterium (assembly GCA_003670735.1). Taxonomy (GTDB): domain Bacteria; phylum Chloroflexota; class Dehalococcoidia; order UBA2979; family UBA2979; genus RH-chloro-G1. Next base: position 48,620 of record QWQU01000005.1, read on the forward strand.
AGCGTCTTGAACTGCTCCTCGAGGGTTTCGAGGCCGCCCATGCCGGCGCCGATCATCGCGCCGATCTTGTCGGCGTCCTTGGTGATGTCGATGCCGGACTGCGCCAGCGCCTCGCCAGCCGCGGCGATCGCGAACTGTACGAAGCGGTCGGTGCGGCGCGCTTCCTTGCGGTCCATAAAGTTGAGCGGGTCGAAGTCGGGGACTTCACCGGAGACCTGTGAGTCGAGGTCGCCGACCTCGCACAGTGTGGTGCGGCGGATGCCGTTCTCACCGGCGAGCATGCGCTTCCAGTTGTGCTCGCTGCCGACGCCGAGGGCGGTGACCATGCCGGTGCCAGTGATCACGACGCGCTTGGGTGCGTAGGTCGGGAGGGTCCAGGTGGTCATCTCGTGTGCTCCTCGGTGCGCGGGGTACGCGGTGATCGCTGTGGAGATTCTGGGGGAGTGCGGCCTTACAGGCTTACGGTGGCGTCAGCCATCCCAGCGGGAAAAGACGATCGACGAGTTGTGGCCGCCGAGGCCGACGCTGGTGGACATCGCGTTGCGAATGAGCCCGCGCCGCGCGCCCTCGGTGACGTAGTCGAGGTCGCAGTCGGGGTCGGGCGTCGCATAGTTGATGGTGGGCGGGACGATCTGGTGGTAGCAGGTGAGCGCGGCGACAGCAGCCTCGACGGCGCCGGCGGCGCCCATCATGTGGCCGGTCATCGACTTCGTGCTCGAGACCATCAGGCGGTCGGCGTGCTCGGCGAAGACGGTGCGGATCGCACGCGACTCGACGCGGTCGTTGAGGGGTGTGCTTGTGCCGTGCGCGTTGATGTAGTCGATCTCGTCGAGGCCGACCTCGGAGCGCTTGAGTGAGCGCTGGATGGCGCGCATCACGCCGCGGCCATCCTCGGCGGCGGCAACCATGTCGAACGCGTCGTTCGAGGTACCTGCGCCCTTCCACTCGGCGTAGATGCGCGCACCGCGCGCCTGCGCGTGCTCGAGCTCTTCGAGGATGAGCACGCCGGCGCCTTCGGAGATCACGAAGCCGTTTCGGTTCAGGTCGAAGGGACGGCAGGCCTTGGTGGGGTCCTCGTCTTC
>QWQU01000050.1 GCA_003670735.1 Chloroflexota bacterium
GCGCAGTTCACCAGTAATGGCGGTCACTGCCTCCTCGAAGGTCGCGAGGTAGCGCGCCTCGGGGTGGTGGATCTCCGCCGCGAGTGCCGCCGCGTCCATGCCTGCGCTGACCGGCTCACGTGCCGCGTACGTGCCGAGCACGTACAGCACATCGAGCGCCTCGAAGCACGTCTTGAAGCCTTCGAGCAGGTACCGCGACCGCGAGTAGGTGTGCGGCTGGAAGCACGCCACCAGTCGTCGCCCGGTGAATCGCGCACGCGCGGCCAGCAGCGTCGCACGTACCTCGGTTGGGTGGTGGGCGTAGTCGTCCATCAACGTGATCGCGCCGACGTCCGCGACGTGCTCGAAGCGGCGTACCGCGCCTGTGCACTCCTCGGCCGCCTGCGCCGCGCGACGGAAGTCCACGCCCGCGCGCATCGCCATCGCGATCGCGCCGAGTGCGTTCAGCATGTTGTGACGCCCCGGTAGCTGCAGCGACACGCGCCCCAGTTCGGCGCCATCGAGCAGCACCGTGAAGTCGATCCCGCCGTGGTCGTTGCCGCGCCACTGCACCGCGCGCCACTCCGCCTCTGCGTCGATCGAGTAGCGCTCCACGCGCGCACCAGCGGCGCGGCGCTCGTCGCCGATCGCCGAAGCCTGCGGCGAGTCCGCGCAGACGAACAGGATGCCGTCCGGCACCACACGCTCCGCGAACGAGCGGAACGCCTGCACGACGCGCTCTTCAGTGCCGTAGTAATCGAGGTGGTCCGCCTCGATGTTGGTGATCAGCGCCAGCTTCGGCGAGTACTGCAGGAACGCCTCGGCGTACTCGTCGGCTTCGACGAGCGCGATCCTCCCCGCGCCTTCGCGCGCGTTACCACCGAGGTCGCGCGAGTCGCCGCCACTCAGGATCAGCGGGTCGAGGCCACCACGCACCGTCATCAACGAGAGGAACGTGGTGGTCGTCGTCTTGCCGTGCGTCCCCGCGACCGCAAGCACGTCGCGATCCGCGATCAGGCGCTGCACCATCTCCGCGCGAATCATCACGGGGATGCCCCGCTCGCGCGCCGCGACCAGCTCGGGGTTGTCGTCCTTCGCTGCGACGGTCGTCACCACCAGCTCGGCACGTCCGAGGTTCGACGCGGCATGGCCCAGGTAGATCGTCGCGCCGTGCTCTTGCAGCCGCTCCGTGTGTACGGAGGTCGCGATGTCGGAGCCCGTGATCACGTGGCCGCGCGCCAGCAGGATTTCGCCGATCGCTGACATGTGCATGCCGCCTGCACCAACGAGGTGCACGCGCTGCGGGATCGCATTCGTGTTCTTCGGTTCGCGTCGCATGATTGCCATCACGCTGCGATCGCTTCCATGAGGTCCGCAAGCTTCGCTGCAGCGTCCGGCCGCGCGAGACCTCGCATCGCCTCAGCCATGCGCGTACGCATGGTCGTGTCATCCAATAATCGCGAGGCTTCTACCTCGAGTCGTTCGAGCTCCGTCTCGGGCAGCACTACCGCCGCCCCGCGATCCGCGAGGTAGCGCGCGTTGAAGTGCTGGTCGGAGAAGCCGCCCGGAATCACGATCGCCGGCAGCCCCGCCGCCGGCAGCTCGCCGAGCGTCGATGCCCCCGCACGCGTGATCGCGAGGTCAGACGCGGCCATCGCCCACGCCATCTCCTCGGTGTAGGGAACGAGGTGGTATCGCTCGCGCTGTGCGTCGCTCAGTCGTGCGCGCTCGTCCGCGAGCCACGCGCCCTCGTCACGCCCGGAGATGTGCAGCACCTGCGCGCGCTCCAGCAATCGAGGCAGCGCCTGCGCCACCGCCGCATTGATGCGGCGTGCGCCCAGCGACCCACCCGTGACGAGCAGCGTCGGCAGCGATCCGTCGAGGCCAAAGCGCGCAATGCCCTCGGCGCGAGTTGCGCTCACGAACTGGTCACGCACCGGATAGCCGGTCACGACCGCCTTGCCCGCCGGCAGCGATGCCACGGAACCCTCAACCGAACAGGCGACTTTCGTCGCGTGCTTGCCCAGGAAGCGCACGGCCCAGCCGGGGTGTACGTCAGGCAGGAATACCAGCAATGGCACGCGTGCCGCCGGCGCAGCCCAGCCCACCGGCGCCGCTGCATAGCCACCGGTCGCGAACAGCGCCGCCGGTCGGTCCGATCGCAGCTTGCGGATCGCCGTGTAGCGACCGCGCAGCAGGTTCAGCCCGCCGATCAGCATTCGCTTCGGCCCGCCACGTACCTGCGAGGCAGGAATCGCGCGGTAGGGGATGGCCGCGGCCTCCGCGAGCGAACGCTCAGCGCCGTGCTCACTGCCGTAGTAGACAAGGTCATTGCCGCGCGCACGCAGCTGCTCGCCCACGGTGATCGAGGGGTAGGCGTGTCCGCCCGTCCCACCGCCCGCGAGCGCGTACATCATCGAGACCTGCCCAGCGGGATCGCGCGCAGCACACCGCGAGTTGGTGCGGTCTGCTCCGTGTCTTCGATCGCCGCGTAGCGCGACACCGAGAGCATCACGCCCACCGCAGTGAGCAATGTGAGGATCGCCGAACCACCGTAGGAGATGAACGGCAGCGGAATACCAGTGAGGGGCAGCGAGCGCGTTACGCCCGCCACGTTGATCAGGAACTGGAACGCGATCCACGCCAGCACGCCGGTCACGAGTAGTGATCCGAAGCGATCCGGTGCGCGTCGTGCGATTTGCAGACCACGCCAGAACACGAACATGAACAGCAGCAGCACGACCGTCACGCCGATGAAGCCCAGCTCCTCGCCGACGATCGCCAGTACGCCGTCTGTGTGTGAGCCCGGCACGTAGAAGAACTTCTGTCGTGACACGCCCAGCCCCAGGCCACTCAGGCCACCAGAGCCGAACGCGACCAGCAGTTGCAGCGTGTGGAAGCCGACGCCCTCGGGGTCAGCCTCCGCGCTCGTGAAGCCCAGCAGACGCTCAGATCGATAACCGGCGCTCAGCAGCAGAATGCCGCCCATCAGCAGACCGACACCGGCCAGCGCGATCACGTGCGACATCCGCGCGCCGGCGACAAAGAACAGCGTCCCCGTGATCACCGCGATCATGATCGTCGTGCCCATGTCGGGCTCGAGCATGATCAATGCGCCGATCAGTCCGACCATCCCGACGAACGGCATCACGCCCAGCGAGACGTCTTTGACGATCTCGCCCTTCGCGTACAGCCACGCCGACATATAGATCAGCACCGCCAGTTTGGCGAACTCACTCGGCTGCAGCGGGGGCAACGGCCCGAGGCCGATCCAGCGGTGCGCGCCGTTCTGGTTCACGCCGATGCCGGGAATCAGCACTGCCGCCAGCGCGATCAGCGTCGCCAGCATCATCAGCGGGCTAAGGTGCAGCAGGATGTGGTAGTCGAGGCTCATCATGACCACGAGTGCCACGAGCCCAATGCCGAGGAACAGCGCCTGGCGCTTCACGAAGTAGTTGGCGTCGTCGAACTGCGCGTACCCGAGCGCATAGCTCGAGGAGTACACGGCGATGAGCCCTATCACGCAGATCACGGCCAGTACCGCGATCAGCGCGTAGTCCGGCCCATGCGCGGCCGGCGAGCTCGAGGAGCGACGCGGAATGCGCGCGGTCATGCGTCACCGCCGAGCGCGTGCACGGCAGCGCGATAGGCCTCGCCGCGCCGCTCGAAGTTGCGATAGGCGTCGAACGACGTCCCGGCAGGGGAGAACAGCACTACGTCGCCCGCCTGCGCGAGCTTCGAGGCGGCCTCGACCGCTGCGGCTACGTCCGCGACCTCTTCGATCACCGGCGCCGCACCCAGCCGTGCATCACGCACCGCCGAGGCGAACAGCGGGCCAGCCTCACCGAACGTCACCACGGCGCGGCAACGCGCAGCGGCTTCTGCGCCCAGCTCCGCCGTCGGCAGATCCTTGTGCCGTCCACCGAGCAGCAGCACGAGCGGCTCGCTGTAAGAGCGCAGCCCCGCGAGCGTGCGCTCAGGCGTCGTCGCGATCGAGTCGTTCACCCACTGCACGCCCCCGACCGTCGTCACCGGCTCGAGCCGGTGCGGCACGCCAGTAAACGAGCGAATCGCGCGCGCCGCTGCCTCATCGGAGACACCGAGCTCATGCGCCAGTGCGAGTGCGGACAGCACGTTCTCGACGTTGTGATCGCCGCGCAGACGAATCTCGTCGCGCCCGATCACGCGTACGTCCGCGCCGTTGGTGCGGCGCACGATCGCGTCACCAACGAGTGCGACACCGTCGCCCGGCAGGGACGAGACCATCCCGTCGCTCGAAAGCGACCCCATCATTGACGTGACACGCACCTCGCCGGCCGCCTCGCGGATGAACCCCGAGGTCACCTCGTTGTCGAGGTTGAAGATCGCAATGTCCTCAGGCCCCTGGAACTCGAAGATCCGCCGCTTCAACGCGACGTACTCATCCCAGAAGTAGCGATCGAGGTGGTTCGGCGTGACGTTGGTCACGCACGCGATGTGCGGGCTCTGGTCCACCATCTCCAGCTGCGTATGCGACAGCTCGAGCATCACCTTCGTCTCCGGCGTGATCCCATCGAGCAGCCCCAACAGGCCGATCCCGATGTTGCCGCCGACGACGTAATCCATCCCTGACTCCGCCAGCATCGCGCCCACCAGTGAGGTGGTCGTCGTCTTGCCCGACGATCCAGTGACGGCCGCGACCGGTGCCGGGCACAGCCGCAAGAACAAGTCAGTCATCGAAGAGATAGGGACGCCTGCTGCGCGCGCCTCGGCGAGAGCGGGCAGCTCTTGAGGCACGCCCTGGGACGCGAAGACGTAATCCGCCGTAACGGTGTCCTCCACGCGGTTGGCACCCAGTGACAACGTGACGTTATCCACATCTGCGATCGCCGCGAGGGCGTCGCCGAGCGTCTCAGGCGTGCGCGCATCGGACACCGTGACCCGAGCCCCGGCCTGCGCCATAAAGCGCACGAGGTCGATTCCTTCGATCCCGAGGCCGACGATCGTCACCCGCGCCCCTTCGAAATTCGGTATATCCGTCATAGCGGATGCGCCATTGTTACCCACAGCCTCATCACACCGCAAGCGCTAGAGCGATGCCGACCATGCCGCCCGCGATGCTTACTAACCATAATCTTGTGACGATCTGCGGCTCAGACCACCCGATCAGCTCCAGGTGGTTGTGCAGGGGAGCCATCCGGAAGATCCGGCGGCCACCGGTCGTCTTGAAATACGCAATCTGGATGAGGTCACTCGCCGCCTCGGCCACGAACACGACGCCAATCACCGGCAGCAGCAGCCAGTGCCCCGTCATCAGCGCGACGGTCCCGAGGGCGGCACCGAGGGGGAGGGCGCCCGTGTCGCCCATGAAGACCCGCGCTGGGTGGGCGTTGAACCACAAAAACCCGAGCAGGGCGCCGGCCACTGTCAGGCAGAACGTCGCCACGAAGTTCTGCTCCTGGGCCACGGCGATGATCCCGTAGGCCACGAAGGCCACCGCGGCGGTCCCACCCAACAGTCCATCGAGCCCGTCGGTAATGGCGACCGAGGTGGTCGTCGCGAACACCACGATGAACGCGACCGCCAGGTACGAGATCCCGATGTCGAACTTCCCGAGGTCGGGGATGTTCACGCTCCGTGCGTCGAGCAGGTAGTAACAGACCGCCGAGACGACCACCGACAGGATCGCGATCAGCACCAGCTTCAGCCGCCACGAGAGGCCGGCGTTGCGCTGTCCGACCAGCGTGCCCTTGTCGTCGATCACCCCCACGATCAGCATCGAGAGCACCACCGACAGCGGCAGCAAGATGCTGAGATGCCCATTGATGTTCGTGAACACGGTCACCGCCGCGACCGTGCCGAAGATCAGTAGCCCGCCCATCGTTGGCGTGCCCGCCTTCACCTGGTGCGACGAAGGTCCGAGCTCCGAGATCGCCTTGCCGAGGTGGCGCTCCTGCAACCAGCGCACGACCGGCCCGCCCGCGATCAGCGCGACGACGAACGACAGGAAGCCGACCACCAGCGCGTAGCTCACGAGGTCGCCCCTGTCCCTGACTCGAGTGCGCGCACGACCGTCTCGAGTGCCAGCGCGCGCGAGGCCTTCACCAGCAGCACGTCGCCCGGTCGAAGCGTGGCGCGCAGCAGAGCGACCGCAGCGTCCTTGGAATCACAGTGCGTCGAGGCCGACAGTCCCGCCTCGCGTGCAGCGTCCGAGATCCGCACGGCGAGCTCACCCACGGTGAACAGCGCATCGCACGCGGTCGCGGCGTGTTGCCCCACGCGGTCGTGCTCGGCCTCCGAGACCTCACCGAGCTCGAGCATGTCGCCGAGCAATGCGAGGTGCCGTCCTGGCGTCTCCGCCAGCAGGTCGAGCGCTGCGACCGTCGCCGCCGGGCTCGCGTTGTAGGTGTCATCTAGCAGCGTCACGTCGCCCGGCAGCGTGCGCACCGAGATGCGCTGCGGCACATCGAGCGCTGCGATCGCCGCGATGCACGCCTCGAACGGCACGCCGTCCGCGAGCCCCGCCGCTACCGCCGCGAGTACGTTCGAGAGCAGGTGACCGCCCGCGAGCGGCACATGCACGCGTGCGCTGTGCTCCTCGAATGCGATCGTGCACTCGAAGCCCGCCGCGCCATGACTCGTCACGTCCGAGCCGCGCACGTGTGCGTCGGTGCTCGTCCCGAAGAACCAGACGCGACCCGAGGTGTGCTCCGCCATCGCGCGCACCAGTGGGTCATCGATGTTCAGGATCGCGTGACCCTCGCTGGTTAGCGATTCAGGCAGTTCGCGCTTCGCGCGGGCGATCGCCTCGAGTGAGCCCGCGCGCTCCATGTGTACCGGCCCGACGTTGAGCACGATTCCGATCTGCGGGTGCGTCCATGTGCAGAGCAGGGCGATCTCGCCCGTCGTGTACATGCCCATCTCGATCACCGCGCGCTCCGTCTCCGGGTGCAGTTCGAGCAGGCACAGCGGCACACCGATCTCGTTGTTGTAGTTCGCCTCGTTCACCTGCACGCGGTACTGCGAGGCGAGCACGGCTGCGACGATCATCTTCGTCGTGGACTTGCCGACGTTGCCGGTCACGCCCACGACTTCGGTACCGACGAGCGCATCACGCCACGCCACTGCGAGCCGCTGCAACCCCGCGAGCGCGTCAGGCACGAGCATGCGCGTCGCCGACTCGATCCCAGCGACGTCATGCGTCAGCAGGGCGCCAGTCGCGCCACCGTCGATCGCCGCGCGCGCGAAGTCATGGCCATCGACGTGCTCACCGGGCAGTGCGACGAACAGGTCGCCTGCCTGCGTGCGGCGCGAGTCGATCACCGCGCGCGCAAACGTCGCGTCCGGCCCGATGGCATCGATCAACGAGTCACCAAGGGCCGTGCGTAGGAATTGCGTGTCGAGGACGGGGACAGGGGTCATCGTGCTGCCAGCGAACCGGCCTTGGCCTTCGTCGGCGCAACGCCGAGGTACTGCATCGTCTCCGCTGCGACCTTCGCGAACACCGGCGCAGCGACCTGACCACCGAGGTTCAGGCCACCGGTCGGCTGGTCGATTTTGATCAGCACGGAGATGCGCGGGTTCTTGTACGGAATGAATCCGGCGAACGACGCGATCGTCGAGTCGAGGTCGTACCCCGTCGGGATCGATACCAACGTCGTACCGGTCTTACCGGCGACTTCGTAGCCCGGCGTCTGCGCGCCGTGCAGGTCCACGCCATCGACCACCTGGTGCATCAGGTCGGCCACGGTCGCGGCCGTCTGCGCCGACACAGGGCGGCGTACCTCGACCGGCTGGAACGATCGCACGCTGCCTGCGGTGACTTCACTCGACACGACGTACGGCCGCATCAGCTTGCCGCCGTTGGCGAACACGTTGATCGCCGTCAGCACCTGCAGCGGCGTCGCCGCCAGGCCCTGACCGTAGGAGTTGGTCGCGAGGTCAACGACAGACCATGCCTGGTCGTCGGGCAGACGCATCAGGCCCTCGGCTTCACCGGACAGACCGACGTGCGTCGGCTCGCTCAGCCCGAACGCCTTCATATAGCGGTAGAAGTCCTTGGCGCCGACCAGTCCGGACAGCCACACCGATCCGGTGTTCAGCGACTTCTGCAGGTACTGCGTAACGGTCGTCGTGCCGTTCGCGCTGAAGTCCCAGTTCATGATCTTGTACGTGCCGACGGTGACGCTGCCCGTGTCGTTGTACGTGGAGTTCGCGTTCACCTTGCCCGTGTCGATCGCTGCCGCCGTCGTGAGCGTCTTCAGCACGGAGCCGGGCTCGTACATGTCGGTCACGCTGCGATCGCGCACGCGGTCGAACAGCTTCGGGTCGTTCAGGTCGGCCGTTTTTGGGCCCGCGCTCGGGTTCGTCGCCATCGCCAGAATCGCGCCCGTCGCCGGGTTCATGATGATGATCTGGCCCGACTTCGCGTGGTACTGCTGAATCGCCGCGTTCAGGTTGCGTTCCGCGATTCCCTGGATAAAGCGGTCGATCGTCAGCTGCACTTCGCCACCCGACACCGGGTCGCGCTCCGTGCGGCCCGCGAACGAGATCGGGCGACCGAGTGCGTCACGCTCCGAGGAGATCAGCCCCGGCTTGCCGTTGAGGATCGAGTCGAAGTCCGCCTCCGCGCCCCACAGCCCCTTGCCGTCGAGGCCCACGAGCCCCACCACCGGCCCCGCAAGGTCGCCCTCGGGGTAGATGCGCTGCGAGGAGCGGGAGAGCCGCACGCCCCAGATGTCCTTCTTATCCAGCGCCAGGCCCTGCTCGTACGGCAGTTGTCGGCGCACAGCGACATCACCGGTCTTGCGCGACGTGCCCGCCGCGTACAGCGCGCGCGGATCCATGCGCAGCTCGTCGGCGAGCAGCTGCGACGCCTTCTGCGCCTTGGTCGTCTGCTGCCACAGGAACGCGTCGATATAGACGTCGTATGTATCGACGGAAGTCGCGAGCGGGAAGCCGGTGGCGTCGAGGATGGCGCCGCGCTGCGCAGGCACCGTGTCCACACCCTTGTGCGTGACGGCGGCTTCTTCCGCGTACTTCGCGTGGTCCACGATCTGAATCATGCCGAGGCGCACGAAGAGCGCGCACATCGACAGCGCGACAAGCGTCGCCAGCACTCGCAGGCGCCACGTCAGGTGATCAGGTCGACCATCTGCCACGCGCTCTGCTCCTCAGTGCCCCCGTCGAACGGTCGGGCGGTTGGTTCGGTTATTTGAATCCCGGTACGAATCGCAGCAGTGATTCCCACCACGACAGCGGAGGCAGCGGTGTTGGCTGCGGCCGCACCACGTATCGCTCAGGCAACGTCACGCGCGCGGGCGCGGCGGCCTCGACCTTCACCGTGACCGACGGCGTCGCCGGCACCATGCCGAGTCGTGCC
>QWQU01000051.1 GCA_003670735.1 Chloroflexota bacterium
CGGAGTCGTTCTTCCCGGCACTCGCGCGCGAGGCATCGCTCGTCGGCACGCGTGGGGCATCTGGCATCGATGGTGTCGTCTCGACCGCTGCTGGTGCAGCCGCGGCGCGTCAGGCGCCAGTCGTGCTGCTGATCGGCGACCTCTCGTTCTTCCATGACCTGAATGGGCTGTGGGCGATCAAGCGCCACGGCCTCAACCTCACCGTCGTGCTGGTGAACAACGACGGCGGCGGCATCTTCTCGTTCCTGCCGCAGCAAGACGCTGCGCCACAGGAGTTCGAGGAGTGGTTCGGTACGCCGCACGGCCTGGACTTCGCGCACGCCGTGGCGCTGCATGGCGGACGCTACGAGCTGCTCACCGGCGATCGAGGCTGGTCGGCGCGCATCGCGCAGGCCACGCGCGAGCCCGGCCTGACTGTGCTCGAGGTGCGCACTGATCGCACGAGCAACGTCTCGCTGCACGGCAACGTGTGGACGCGTGTCCGCGAGGCCGTTGGTGCAGTGCTCGATGCACGCGCAGGGGTGACTGCATGACGCGAGTCGATGTCGGTGGCGTGATGCTCAACGTCGAGGTCGCCGGCTCCGGCCCGCCCGTCGTGCTGCTGCACGGCTTCACCGGCTCCGCGAACAGCTGGCGCCGTGTCGTCGAAGACCTCTCGCCTGAGTTCACCACCATCGCGATGGACATCATCGGCCACGGCAAGTCCGACTCGCCCGAATCGCCTGACCACTACCGCATGCGCCAGGTTGTCGATGACCTCGCGAAGCTGCTGCAGCTCGCGGGCTACCCGCACGCCACCTGGCTCGGCTACTCGATGGGCGGGCGCACCGCGCTGCAGGTCGCAGCCAACCGCCCCGACGTCGTCCACGCGCTCATCCTCGAAGGGGCGAGCCCTGGGATGCGCACGCCCGAGGAGCGCGAGGCGCGGGTCGCCTCCGATGAGAAGCTCGCGACGCTCCTCGACACCGAGGGTATCGAGCCATTCGTTAACTTCTGGCAGGACGTCTCGCTTTTCGAGTCGCAGAAGACGCACCTCACGCCGGAGCAGTGGGAGCGCCAGCGCGCCGGCCGCCTCGGCAATTCCACGCGCGGGCTCGCGAGCTCGCTGCGGGGGATGGGCACTGGCTCGCAGGAGCCGCTGCACGACCGCCTGGGTGAGCTGAAGGTGCCGGTCTACTGCATGGCCGGCGAGTGGGACACGCGCTACACCGACACCGCGCGTGAGATGGCGGCTGCCATCCCGAACGCTACGATGGCTGTGATCGAGGGCGGCGGCCACGCTGCCCATCTCGAGAACCCCGAGCGCTTTACGGCGCTGGTGCTCGACTGGTTGCGCAAGGTGCACGCATGACGATGCCTTCACGGCCCGGACCGGTACGTACGTGGGTCATGGCGATCCGCGTGCCGACGCTGACCGCTGCGGTCGCGCCAGTCGCCGTCGGCACCGCGCTTGCGCAGCGTGCGGGCGTGTTCCAGCCGTGGGCGGCGCTCGCCGCACTGCTTGGTGCGCTCGCCATCCAGGCCGGTGCGAACCTCGCGAACGACCTCTCGGACTTCCGCAAGGGCGCGGACACCGAGACGCGCGTTGGCCCGCCTCGTGCCACGCAGATGGGCTGGCTCACTGAGGCGCAGGTGCAGCGAGGCATCCTTGTTGCCTTTGGCTTCGCCACGCTGATGGGCCTCTATCTCACCTATGTCGCTGGTTGGCCCGTCGTTGCGATGGGTCTTGCCTCGATGCTCGCGGCGCTCGCCTACACCGGTGGCCCGATGCCGTTCGGCTACCGTGCGCTCGGCGAGATCTTCGTCTTCTTGTTCTTCGGCGTGATCGCCGTGGTCGGTACCTACTTCGTGCAGGCGCTTTCCGTATCGCGGGAGGCATTCGCGGCGTCGATTCCGGTTGGCCTCACCGTCACCGCGATCCTCGTCGTCAACAACGTGCGCGACATCGAGACCGATCGAGTCGCTGGCAAGCGCACGCTCGCCGTGGTGCTTGGGCGTCGCTGGACGCGCATCTTCTACGTCGGCATCTTACTTGGCGCCTATGTCGCTGCGGCCGCGCTCTGGTTCATCGGCCACTTCCCGGTATGGACGCTGCTGCCCTGGCTCAGCGCCCCGCTCGCGTTCCGACCAGCCGAGGCCGTCCTCGAACACGTCGACGGCCCGACGCTCAACCGCGCACTGAAGGCGACTGCGCAGCTGCACCTTGTCTTCGCGCTGCTGCTCTCCGTTGGCCTCGTCTCGTCCTCGCTGTTCGCGCTGCTCTAGCCCGATGACGACGAGCCCCGCACAGCGCCCGGGCGACCGTCGCATCGCCGCCGTGCGCTGGCGCACGTTCAGCCTGCCGATGCGTCATCGCTTCGAGGCCGCACACTCCACGCTCACGTCCCGCGAAGGTCTTGTCCTTGAGCTGCTCGGTGGCGGCGGCGAGTCCGGCATTGGTGAGGCCTCGCCGTTCCCCGCGCTGGGCGATGGCACGCTCGCCGACACGCTCGCACTGCTGGAGGCACGCGCCGGTGCGATTGCCCTCGATCCCGAGGCCGCACTCGCAGCGTTGCCAGCGAGCGGGCCTGGCGTGATGGCGCTGCGCTGCGCGCTCGACACCGCATTGCTCGACCTCGACGCGAAGGAACGAGGCGTGCCCGTCGCGACGCTGCTGAGCGGTGCCGCGTGGGTCGCCGTCGATGTGAACGCCGTGATCGGCGGCGGCACGCCGGACGAGGTCGCGACCTACGCCCGCGAAGCTTCCGCCTCCGGGTACACGGTGCTGAAGCTCAAGGTCGGCGTCGGCTCGATCGCTGACGACGTCGCCCGCGTTCGAGCGGTGCGCGAGGCGTGTCCAGACGCCGCGCTGCGCCTCGACGCCAACGGTGCGTGGGATGAGGCGACCGCGCGCGAGGGCCTCGCTGCCTTGGCCCCGTTCCGAATCGAGCTGATTGAGCAGCCGGTGCGCGTCGCAGACCTCGATGGCCTCGCTCGCGTGCGATCCGACGAGGTGATCCGAGTCGCCGCCGACGAGATGCTGAATAGCGTCGAGGATGCGCAGCGCGTGATCGACGCACACGCCGCCGACCTGCTCGTGCTGAAGCCGATGCGGCTGGGCGGTGCGCACGCCTGCCTCGAGATCGCGCGCCGCGCGGCCGAGGCTGGCATTGGCTGCTTCGCGACCACGACCTTCGATTCGAGCATCGGTACGGCGCTCGCGCTGCACCTCGCGGCGGCGCTGCCGGAGGCGCCCGTGGCGCACGGCCTGAGCACGGCGGAGCACCTTGCGAGCGACCTGGTCGCTGCGCCGGTCACGCCGGTGGCTGGCCGTCTGGTCGTGCCCGGCGTCCCTGGACTGGGCGTCGAGCTCGATGAAGCAGCGCTCGAGGCGGTCGCGACTGGCCCGTGGATCGCGAAGCTGCCCGAGGTGCATGGCCACGACTAGCGGGTAGAATGCGCCCGTTCTGCGCTCACCCGACTTCTAGCGGGCAGGGGAGACGATGACACTCGACGCCAACGGCTACTGGTACATGGACCTCCACTCGCACTCGACCGACGCGTCGGACGACGCGGGCGGCACGGTCGAGGGCTACGCGAAGTGGATCGTCGCCCGCCGCAAGAAGGGCTTCCACATCGACGGCTTCGTGCTCACGGAGCATCGCCAGTTCGACCCTGACGCTGACTACACGGCGCTCTCCGAGCAGTACGGCGTCACCATCCTGCGTGGCGCGGAGCTCGAGACCGATATCGGGCACGTGCTCGTCTACAACCTCTCGCCCGAGTTCACGCGGGGCTTCGATCTCGCCTCGGTGTCGCTCGACCACAAGGAAGTCTTCAAGCGTGCTCGTGAGACCGGTGGCTTCGCCGTCGCCGCGCACGCGGGGCGCCCGCGCATCGGTCTTGCCGAGCACGTGCATGGGCGCGGCGTCACGACTGATGGCATCGAGGCGATCGAGCAGCTTAATGGCGGCTCGAACGACGAGGAGAACGGCCGCGCGCAGGAACTCGCGGAGCAGTTCGGCCTGCATCGCGTCGGCGGCTCCGACGCGCACTTTGTGAGCGCGATCGGCCGCTGCCTGACCGCGTTCCGCCGACCCATCACGTCGCTCGAGGACCTCGTCCAAGAGCTCGCGACCGGGGAGTACCATCCCGTCACCGTCGAGCAGACGCTCGACGCTGCCACCGAGGGGGCACGATGACCACCGAAGCGACATTCGAGTACGACGCTAGCGTGATTGGCGTTGAGGTGCCGATCGGCACCTTCGACATCACGCCGGAGCGCGTCGCCGGCTACCTGCAGGCGACGGGCGAAACGAACCCGCTCTACACCGACGAGGCCGCGGCGAAGGAGGGCCCCTACGGCGGGCTCGTCGTTCCACCCGGCATTCTCCAGACCGTGAGCATGGCTGGCGCGCCCAATGCGAAGGTGAAGTTTGGGAACTTCTCCATGCACAGCGGTCAGCGGATGGAAGTCGTCGGCCCGATCCGCGTCGGCGATGCGATCTCGGTCGCTGCTGACGTGAAAGAGGTCTACGCGAAGACCGGCCGCAGCGGCACGATGGTCTTCGAGGTGCGCCGCAACACCTTCCGCAACCAGCACGGCGAAACGGTCGCTGTCTCCGAGATGTCGATGGTGCATCGCCAGGCAGGGGGCGGTTGATGGCTGAGCAGCGCTACTTCGAGGATGTCGAGCCCGGTGACGAGTTCAACGAGCACTGGACCCCGACTCGCGAATCGGTGATCGGCTACCTCACTGTCGGCAACGCGGAGGCGGGCAACACCGCCAGCCGCTTCACCAGCGATGAGGAAGCCAAGAAGATCGGCATGGCGAAGGCGATCGTGCCGGGTGCGTTCTCGATGGTGATGGCCAGCCGCGTCGTCGCGGACTGGATGGGCCCCGAGGGCAAGCTGCACAGCATTGATGTCGACTTCCGACGCCCAGTGCTGCACGACGACACGCTCAACATCCTCGCGCTCGTCACCGACACGCTCGAGGACGATGGCGTGCCGACCGTGAAGCTCGATGTCTACCTCGAGAATGAACGTGGCGAGCGGCCGGTGCAGGGCACGGCGCTGGTGGAGCTGCCGAAGCGCGGCTAGCGCATACCTCGATGGATATGACGAAGCCCCGGCACTGCCGGGGCTTCGTGTTGTGGCGCGGCGTTCGAGTCAGCTCGCGTGCTCGCCCCAGAACGTGACGACGAGGCCGCCCGCGACGATCAATGCGCCACCGATCAGGATCGGCGGCGAGGGGAACGCGCGGAACGCGATCACGTTGATCACCTGCCACATCACGAACAGCGTCGCGATATACAGCCCAACGACGCGCTCGAACGTGACTGGTGCGAGGTTGAGCGTCACCGCATACCCGATGACGAGCACGCCGCCGCCGAGCACCAGTACGAGCCGCATCGCGCCCGCATGCTCCAGCAGCCCCTTGCGCACGATCGCGTCACCGCTCACTTCGAGTGCGGTCGCGATGATCAGAAAGACGATCGGCGGAAGCCCGAGCAGACTCGCCATCCACATGTCCTAGCCCACGAGTGCGTTTGCCGAATTGTATCGGCCTCGATGTTTCGCTCGTGCGGCGGGGTGGTGCGGTGCGCTACTCGCCGGTCTTGCCGTCGTCGAAGGTGAGGCGGAACGTCTCGGGTGGGATCTCGGAACCCTCAGGTGGTGGGAAGCCAAAGTGCTCCATCATCCGCTGGAAGGCCGGGTAGGTTTCCGCGCCGACGATCGCGTACTCGTTGTTGAAGATGAAGGTCGGCACGGCGCTCACGCCGAGCTCCTGGACCATGCCGATCTCTTCGTCGACCTGGTCGCGGAACGTCCGCTGCTCGAGGGCCTCGCGCAGTGCGACGCCGTCGAGGCCGACCTCAATGCCGAGCCGGACCAGCGTGTCGATCTCGCCGATGTTTTCGAGCGTCTCGAAGTGCGCGCTGTAGAGCGCCTTGTGGAACGCCTCCTGCGCTTCGTGCGAGGCGTCGCTCTCTTGCGCAAACGTCGCCGCCTCGAGTGCGAGGTGCGAGTTCGGGCGGAACGTGCGCCCGCGCTGGAAGTTCAGGCCGGCCGTCTCGGCGCGCTGCTCGACGGGCGACAGCGGGTCGCCCGGCTGCGTGCGTGCCGTCTGCTGGCGCCCCTCGGGCGGCACGCTCGGGTCGAGCAGGAATGGGGCCCAGCTGATGTCGACCGGGTAGTCACGCTGCAGCTTCTCCAGCTCGGTCAGCCCGACGTAGCACCAGGGGCAGACGAAGTCGGAGACGACGACGACCTTCACGCGCTCGGTCGTCTCGGGAGTGATCTCGGAGGAAGTGGTCATAGCTGGCCCGCCGTTCTGGATACCCCACCATGGTACCGCCCAGCCGAGTCCGTCGAGGTGGCTGGGCGCCCCAACTCGCACGCGGAAATTATGCCGTCGATCTTTACTGGCCCGGGACGGAGAGGTAGCGTCTCTGTATTCGCGTCGGTCCTCCGAGGCGGGCAGCGGGCGCTCTGACGGCGAGCACCTGAGACCGGACCACCACCGCATGGCAGACCAGCCGTCGACCGGCTCCGTAGCCGGTACCCCCGAGGACGCGCATCCCGCGCCCGAGGCACAGCCGCTTGCACCCGACCTGAAGATTGGCGAGGTACGCCGCGGCCAGAAGCCGGGCACCCGCTACGTACGCGTCACGCGCGCCTCGGAGCGCCCGTTCCTGCGTCAGGGCGCCACGCGCTGGCGCGCGACGCTCGCGGCGGAGCGCCCGACCAGCGGCGTCGGCAAGTTCATGGCCCGTACGCGGCGCGCCCTGTTTGGTGCGCCGCTTTCCTCCTCCGCCGCATCCGAGGAGCGTCTGAACAAGCTCAAGGCGCTCGCGATCTTCTCCTCCGACGCGCTCTCGTCCTCCGCCTATGCAACGGAGGAAATCCTGCTCGCGCTGCTGCTCGCGGGCAGCGCCGCGATGATCTGGGGCCTCCCGATCTCGATCGCGATCACCGTGCTGCTGGTGGTTGTGGTGCTCTCTTACCAGCAGACCATCAAGGCGTACCCGCACGGTGGCGGTACCTACTCAGTCGCCCGCGAGAATCTCGGCATCTGGCCGGGCATGATTGCTGCCGCAGCACTGCTCACTGACTACGTCCTCACCGTTGCGGTGAGCATCTCCGCCGGCGTGCTCGCCATCACCTCGGCGATTCCGAGCCTGCACGCGGTGCGCGTCGAGATCGCTGTCGCTGCCGTGATCCTGATGGCGATCGGCAACCTGCGCGGCCTCCGCGAGGCTGGCACGATCTTCGCCATCCCGACCTACATGTTCATGCTCGGCTTCAGCGCCATGATCGTCGTCGGTGTGTTCCGGCTCGCAACTGGGTCGTTTGAGGGCGCGAGCCTCGCGCACTCCATGCCCCCGCGCGAGCAGGTCGAGGCCGTCCAGACGCTGAGCGTGTTCCTCATCCTCCGCGCCTTTGCGTCAGGCTCGACCGCACTTACTGGTGTCGAGGCGATCGCGAACGGCGTCCAGGCCTTCAAAGCCCCCGAGGCACGCAATGCCGCGACCACGTTGCTCGCGATGGCGGGCATCCTCGCGGTCTTCTTCGTGGGCGCGACGTTCCTCGGCGTGCGGCTCGGTATCGTCCCCGATGAGCACGAGTCGGTGATCTCGCAGATCGGCCGTCTCGCTTTCGGCGGCGAGAACTTCGCCTACTACTACCTGCAGGCGACCACCGCACTGATCCTCGTGCTCGCTGCGAACACGGCGTTCAACGGCTTCCCGATGCTCGGATCGCTGCTGGCCAAGGACGAGTTCCTGCCGCGACAGTTCGCCTTCCGCGGCGACCGCCTCGCGTACTCGAACGGCATCTTCGTGCTGTCGGGGATCGCGATCGCGCTGCTGATCTGGTTCCAGGCCGAGACGCACAAGCTGATTCCGCTGTACGCGGTCGGCGTCTTCGTCGCGTTCACGCTCTCGCAGTACGGCATGGTGCTGCGCTGGCGTCGCCTGCGGGAGAAGGGGTGGCTGACCTCCGCCGTGATCAACGGCGCGGGAGCGGTGATGACCGGTATCGCCGCCGTTGTGGTTGCCTCGACCAAGTTCCTGAGCGGTGCGTGGCTGGTGATGATCCTCATCCCGCTGCTGGTCGCGATGCTGTACTTCATCCACCGCCACTACGCCTCGGCCCGCACGCAGCTCGTGCTCGGCGACGGCCCGATGCGCTTGAGGCTCACCATGACCGCCGACCGCCCGGTCGTCGTTCCCGTGAGTGAGCTCAACTTCGCCACTGCGCGCGCCGTCGCCTACGCGCGTGGCCTGTCCACGAACGTCACCGCGCTGCACGTCGTCACCGATGAGGGCGAGGACACCACGGAGATCGAGGAGGCGTGGCAGGAGCGCTACCCCGACACTCCGCTGATCATCCTCGAGTCGCCGTACCGCTCCTTCCAGGCGCCGTTCATGGCCTACATCGACGCGCTGACCGTGCCGCACGATGTCCCGCTGACGATCGTGCTGCCCGAGTTCGTCGCGGCACGCTGGTGGCAGGGCTTCCTGCACAACCGCACCGCGAACCGCCTACGAGACGCGCTGTATCGACGCCCCAACACCGTCGTAGTCAGCGTGACCCAACAACTCGCATGAACCCGGAGCTCGCGTGACCGTGCGTCGAGTCCTCACCCTCGCCGCCGTCGGCGCGCTCGCAGCCTCGCTGCTGACCGGCTGCGACATGCGTACGCTTTCGTTCAACACATCAGCGGCGAGCGTCGCGCTGCACGTCAACGTCGCCTCCGCCGCGCAGACCTCGAGCGTCCCGCTCGTGGCCGCGCCGCCCGAGCCTGCTGCTGTCGTTGGGCCGGTGCCCGCCGCATGGGGTGCTGCCCCGCACATGCGCGTCGATGCGCCGCAGGCGCCGAATGGTGCCGCGGTCTCAATCCTGCTCTTCGACGAGGCCTCGGCGCAGGTGCTCTACCACCACAACGGCAACGAGCCGCTCGCGCCGGCGAGCCTCACGAAGATCGCCACTGCGATCGTAGCCATCGAGCACGGCGACCTCGACCGCCGCGTGACGACGGACGTCGACAGCCGCGTGATGCGCGGCAGCACGGTGATGGGCCTCA
>QWQU01000052.1 GCA_003670735.1 Chloroflexota bacterium
GGGCATCGAGTTCGACTACGCCTCTGTGCAGGCCGCGAAGGCGCTGCAGCGCGCGGGCGTGAAGGCGATCCTGGCGAACTCGAACCCGGAGACGGTCTCGACCGACTTCGACACATCGGACCGACTCTACTTCGAGCCGCTCGATGAGGAGTCCATCCGCGACCTGCTCGAGAACGAGTCAGGTGGCGACGGTGCACCTCGATCGATCGTGCAGTTCGGCGGTCAGACGGCCGTGAACATGGCGCGAGTCTTGCAGCGCTCGGGGCTGCCGATCGCTGGCTCGTCGGCCGAGTCGATCGACCTTGCCGAGGACCGTGGCCGCTTCGAGGCGATCGTCTCGAGCCTCAACATTCCGCAGCCTCCCGGCTCCGCCGTGCACACGATCGAGGAAGCGCTGCCGACTGCTGAGGCAGTTGGTTATCCAGTGCTCGTGCGCCCGTCGTACGTCCTCGGTGGCCGCGCGATGGAAGTCGTGCAGGACGCCGAAGAGCTCGAGCGCTTCTTTAACGCCGCGCTCGCGGAACGCACTGGCGCCGTGCTGATCGACAAGTACCTCGAAGGCCTCGAGGTCGAAGTCGACGCGATCTGTGACGGTGTGGATGTGCTCATCCCAGGAATCATGGAGCACATCGAGCGCGCCGGTGTGCACTCGGGTGACTCGATGGCGGTGTACCCGCCTCAGAACCTCACGCCCGAGCAGCGTGCGGCGATCATCGACTACACGACGCGCATGGCGCTCGCACTCGAAGTGCGCGGAATGATGAACGTGCAGTACGTCATTGCTCCTGCTGCGGACCCGGGTGGGCCGGGTGTGTTTGTGATCGAGGTCAACCCGCGCGCATCGCGGACCGTGCCCTTCATCTCGAAGGTTACAGGCGTGCCAATGGTGCAAGCCGCGGTCGAGGTCATGCTCGGCAAGTCGCTGCGCGAGCAGGGCTTCAAGTCGGGGCTCTGGCCCGAGGGCAACCTCGTGGCGGTGAAGGCGCCCGTGTTCTCGATGTCGAAGTTGATTGGCGTCGACACGTTCCTCGGGCCTGAGATGAAGTCCACCGGCGAAGTGATGGGCGTCGACTTCACGTTCGAGGCCGCTGTGCGCAAGGCGCTGATCGCGAGCGACCTCGCGCTGCGACCGGGCGTGCCCGTGCTGCTCTCGCTCTCGGACCGCTCGAAGCCTGAGGCGGTGCCGCTCGTCTATGCGCTGCACCAGGCGGGCTGCCCGCTGTACGCCACTGAGGGCACCGCGGCGATGATTCGTGGCCTCGATATCCCCGTGACCGCGGTGACGAAGCTGCTGCACGAGAATCACCCGAACGTGGTTGACCTGATCCGCGAGGGCACGGTCGGTGCGGTCGTGAACACGCTCGAGGGTGGACGAGCGTCGCACATGCGCGATGGGTTCCACATCCGCCGTGCCGCGACGGAGACGCGCATTCCGTGCTTCACCTCGATCGATACAGCGCGTGCGGCGATTCAGGCGCTCTCGGCCCCCGACTCGTACTCGGTGTTCCCGCTGGTGCACTACCGCGAGGGGACGCGCACCGCGTGATTCCAAGCGCCGTGCTCTTCGACTTCGATGGCACGCTGGCGGACTCCGAGCCGCTGATTACGGCGAGCATGATCGCGGCGCTTGGCCAGCACGGCCATGACGTGACTGCGGAGCAGGTGCGTGACGTCTTCGGCCCGCCGCTCGACGTGATGCTGCGCGTGCTCGCAGGCGATCTGTCCCCTGCAGACCTCGAGTCGATTCGCGTCGCCTATTTCGAGGACTACAACGGCAACCAGCTGCCGCGTATCCAGCCGTTCGATGGTGCCGAGGCACTGCTCGACGCGCTCGAGGCGTCGAACGTTGCGGTCGCGCTCGTGACCAACAAGATCGAGGCGTCCGCGCACCGACAACTCGAGGCGATGCACTGGCAGGAGCGCTTTGCACTCGTGGTCGGTGCGGATACGACCGGCCTCGCGAAGCCAGCTGCTGAGCCTGCGTTGTACGCGCTCGAACGACTCGGCGTGGCGCCGGAGCGGGCTGCGTTTGTGGGCGACCAGGATCCGGATGTGGCGTGTGGCCTTGCGGCCGGCATCCCGATGGTCGTTGGTGTTGCGATTGGGCGGAGCGCGGAGAGCCTCACTGCAGCGGGCGCGACGCATGTCGCCCGTGATCTGCACGAGGTGCGTGCACTACTGCTCGAAAGTGCGGGAGGCTAGATGCGCAGCGAATGGACCGAAGTCACCGAGAGCGCGCGCCTGTATGGCGACACGCACATCGTCTGGCTGACGATGCCTGCCTCCTTCCAGGCCGCGACGCCGGGCCAATTTGTGATGGCCTACGCCGGGGAGTACGGCGACCCACTGCTGGGGCGTGCACTCTCGATCGCGCGACTGCGCGATGGTGCTGCAGGGCGCGAATTTGCGCTGCTGTTCGATGTCGTGGGACGCGGCACGGATTGGCTCGGACGCCGCGTGCCGGGTGACCGCGTACGTATCGTCGGGCCGCTCGGACGTGGGTTCGAGGCGCGCACTGGCGTGCAGCGCATGCTGCTCGTGGGTGGTGGCATCGGCTGTGCCCCGCTGATCTGGCTGGCCGATGACTTCGTTGCGCAGGGCCGCGAGGTGACGATTGTCCTCGGGGGCCGCAGCGAGGCGCAGATTTTCCCGTCGCACCTCCTCCCGCCAGAGGTCGAGGTAGTCGTGACCACCGAGGACGGCAGCCTGGGCCAGCAAGGCCGTGTCACCACGCCGTTCGAGGAACTGCTGCCGTGGAGCGATCAGGTCTTCACGTGCGGCCCGACACCGATGTTTGAGGCGATGCACGGCGTGCTGATGCGCTCCGGGTTGCGGAAGCCAGCGCAGGCGCTCATGGAAGAGCGCATGGCGTGCGGCATGGGCATCTGCTATTCGTGCGCGATCTTCCCGAAGCGCGGCGGCGTGAAGCTCTGCTGCGTCGACGGGCCGATGTTCGATCTGCGCGACCTATACTGAGCCAATGCGCAGCATGATCTCGACGTACATCCTCGTGATTGGCGGGCTGATTGCCGGCGTGTACATCGGCGCGTTCGTGCTGCACTACAACCCGCCGTTCCTGGGCTGGATCTTTGGTGCGGGGGCCGGCGTGAGCCTCGGTGCATTCATTGCGGCGCTCGCAACGAACACGCCGCTCGTTGGCTCGGCGAACCAGCGCACGCATCGTGGCGTGATTCATCGCGACGAGAACGACGACTTGCCCGACGAACCTCGGAAGTCATCCGGAAACGGCGCGGGCCCAGCGCACTAGCGCCGGGCCCGCAGCTCGCGTCGTTCGGTGCTGCTTAGTGCAGCAGGTGGACGATCTGTCCGACCTCGATGTATCGGTCCGCCAGTGCGCGCATCTCGGCTGAGGTGCTGCCGGCGAAGGCGACGACCTCGACGCGCACGCCGCGGCTCTGCGCTTCCTCGACCACCTTCGCGAAGTCAGCGTCACCAGAGACGATGCACATCACGTCGAGGCGGTCGGCCATGCTGATCATGTCCACTGCCATCTCGACGTCGAAGTTGCCCTTGATCGAGCCATCGGCGAAGCGCTTCAGCGGCTTCGTGACGATGCGGTACTCGTACGGCACGAACGGCGCGACGAAGCGCTGCTGCTGCACGGGCTCGTTGGGGTTGTCGGAGACCGGCGAATACGCCGTCGCCCGGACAAGGTCACGGTCGCGCGAGAGAAAGGTGAGCAGCTTGCCCATATCGATCTGCTCACCTCGCTCGGCACCATAGAGCAGGTTCGGCACGTCTACGAAGATACCGAGGCGTGCGCGACGCGCATTCGACTCGACACGCTGGACGAGGTTCTGCATCTCCGTACGCAGCTCTGCGAGGAGGCGCGTCTGCTCGGCGACGAGCTGCGAGAGTGCGTCGCCAGCCTCGACGGCCGGAATGGCCGCAGCGGCGGTGCGACGGGCCGGTGTGCGGCGCGGAGCCGGCGCCTCGGACTCGACGTCTGCCGCGGGCGGGGTAATGGTGATCTCGTCGTTTGTGGTGGCCGCTCGGCCAGGGCGACGCCCCACGATCCGGGGCTCATCCATCGAGGTCACTGGTCGCACCGGCTCGCGCTCGGTTGCCGAGCTGCCACCACGGCCTCGGCCACCGCGTGATCCGCGGCGGCGTCGCGCGGGATCGCCTCGCTCTTCGTCATTGTCTTCAGTCATGGGTCCTTCCAAATACGTGCCGCGCGTTTCGCAGCGGCAAGGTGGCAGGCGCTGACAGCGGCCCGCTGGTGTGTGGTGGCCGTTCTAGGCGACGGCCATGTCCCCCGAGTAGCGCAGAACCGAGCAGCGCGCTGCGACCTGCTCTGCGAGGCGTACGAACGCCTGCGCCTCCTCGGAGGTCGGATCGGCTGCAACGATCGGGTTGCCAGCATCCGCGCCCTGGCGGATCGGAGCGCTGAGCCCGATCTCGCCGAGGAACTCGACGCCCAGCGACTCAGCAGCAGCCTTGGCGCCACCGCGCCCGAAGATCTCGGACGCCATGTTCTCGACGACGCCGAAGATCGGGACACCGAGGCGGTCGAACATGCCAACGGCCTTCATCGCGTCCTCGACGGCCACAACCTGTGGGGTCGAGACGATCACGACGCCGGCGATCTCCGCTTCCTGGCACATCGACATCGAGGCGTCCGAGGTGCCGGGGGGCAAGTCCACGATCAAGTAGTCGAGCTCGCCCCACTCCACGTCGTGGAGCAGCTGGCGGACGCCTGAGCCGATCATCGGCCCGCGCCAGACTACCGGGGTGCCCTTTGGCAGCACGAAGCCGATCGAGACCGCCTGCACGCCGTAGGCCTCGATGGTGTGGAGGCCGCCCTGGCCTTCCGAGAGCGCTCCCTGTTCGATGCCCAGCATCGTGGGGATGTTCGGGCCCGTGATGTCCGCGTCGAGCAGGCCCACCTTCGCGCCCAGAGCCGCCAGAGCGACTGCGAGGTTCGTCGAGATGGTGGACTTGCCCACGCCGCCCTTGTTGGAGGCGACGGCGATCACGTTCTTCACGCCAGGGACTGGCTTCGGGCCGCCCTCACGAGTGGCGCCACCCCGCACCTCAGCACCCCAGGAGATATCGAGGTCGTCGATGCCCGGCACGGTCTGGAGGGCCGCCCGGACGTCCTTCTCGATGGTCTCGCGGAGCGGGCAGGCCGGCGTCGTGAGCACGAGCTCGAACTTCACGTGACCGCCCTCGATGGACAGGTCACGGACCATGTCCAACGAGACGATGTCGCGATGGAGCTCCGGGTCACGGACGGTCTGGAGCGCGGTCATGACGGCCTGTGCATCAGGCATGGGGCAACCTTCCAGCCCGCTGAGCGGTGGTTGGAAACCTCCGAAGGGTCGCGGGCGTTCTCAGAGATACCGATGATCTACTCGGAAGGCCGGGGCGAGTGCCCCCTGTCGTGCCTTCGGAGATGACTGCTAGCTTCAAGTATAGGCAGTTCGCGGGCAACGCGCCTCGTCGCCAGGCTATTTTTGAATATATCCGCACTTTACAACTATTTAATGAAAGAATCCTTGACTCCATACAGTCTCGGCTCGTATTCTCCTTGTGCCCCACCAGTCCCGTGGTGTGAGAAGCGGCGCGAAGCCCATGCGGGGAGCGCGAAGCGCCGGCGGAAGGTTGGTTGTTATGACGAGTGAAACACGAGAACACACCGCCCAGTCGGCCACGTGCGTGCACCACTGGCTGATCGAGGCCCCCAACGGCCGCGAGAGCGTGGGCCGCTGCAGCCGCTGTGGGACGGCCAAGTCTTTCGCCAACTCAACTGAGGCTGTGATGTGGGAGCAGACCAACACCCTGCGGAACTCACTGCGCAGCGGCGTACGCGCCTCCAAGCCGTCGGAGATCCTCCTCTCGGACGAGGTATCGGAAGAGCGCGCCTAGCTCTCCCTTCTCGCGAACAACTCGAAGAGGCGGCCCACAGGGCCGCCTCTTCGCATACCCGCGCTGTTCGAGGTGGGGACGTATCATCGCTGCGAGGAGGGCGTGTGGCGGTAGACCTCAGTCTGAGCATCGGTAGCGCTGGCAAGCAGGAGCTCACGCTCCGCAATCCGGTGATGGTGGCCTCTGGCACGTTCTCGAACGGTATCGAGTTCGCCAAGCGCTTCGACGTGGACGCGCTGGGCGCGATCTGCTCGAAGGGCACGACCCTGCGCCCACGGCGCGGCAACGCGCAGCCTCGAACGGTCGAGACGGCCAACGGGATGATCAACTCGATCGGCTTCCAGAACATCGGCGTCGGCGGGCTGATCGCTGAGATCGCCCCGATTTGGGAGCGCTGGCATGTTCCGGTGCTCGTGAACATCATGGGCGAGACGATCGCCGAGTACGGCCAGCTCGCGGAGCGCCTCGACGGCGTGCCCGGCGTCGCTGGCCTCGAGGTCAACATCTCGTGCCCGAACGTCGAGGCTGGTGGTCTCGAGTTCGGCCAGGACCCGGCGCAGGCCGCGGCAGTCGTGGCTGAAGTGCGCCGCAAGACCGGCCTCCCCTTCGCCGTGAAGATCACGCCGGCGGTGTCGGACATCCGCCCGATTGCTCGCGCGATCGAGGACGCGGGTGGCGACGCAATTACCGTCATGAACACGATTCCGGCGATGGCGATCGATATCAAGCGCCGCCGCCCAGTGCTCGCGACACGCTTCGGGGGCCTCTCAGGGCCCGCCATCAAGCCGGTCGCGCTGCGCCTCGTCTACCTCACTGCCTCGGTCACCAAGCTGCCGATCCTCGCCGCTGGCGGTGTCTCCTCGGGGACCGACGCCATCGAGTTCTTCATGGCTGGCGCGAGCGCCGTCCAGGTCGGCACAGCGACCTTCCGCGACCCGGAGACGCCGTGGCGCGTCATCCGCGAGATCACCGACTGGTGCGAGGAGGAAGGCGTAAAGCGCCTCTCTGACATCATCGGCGCGGCCCGGCCGAACGACTGATGCTGTTCCGCCGCCTGACAAGCCTGCCCGGTGTGGCGATCGCGCTGTTCGCCGGCTCGGCGTGGGCACTGGCTGCTGACCGGATCGCGCATCGCCTCGGTGTGCACGAGCCAGCGCCCGCGGTAGGTTTGCTCGCCGGTGTGCTGATTGCGCTGGCGCTGTGGCGTCGGGACGTGGCCGACACGCTCGAGGCGAGCGTGCAGCGCATGCGCTGTCCCTCGTGTGGCGGCGCGTTGACCTCGACACATGAGCACGCGGGCGACGTCCATCCGGGCGGCCTGCGCGAGTGGGATTGTGCATCGTGCGGCTTCGCGCACGTGGCACCGTTGACGTGTGCGGACTGTGGCCCGTAGCGTCGAGTACCTCATCGGGGTGTAGCTCAGCTTGGTAGAGCGCTGCGTTTGGGACGCAGAGGCCCACGGTTCGAATCCGTGCACCCCGACCACACTTCCCAACTCGGATTCATCCCCAGCACGATCGATCACACCCGATCCCACGAGTTGTACTTGCGTTCTCGCGCGAGCTCCCTGTAGAGTCCCGCCCGAACGGTGCAGAGTCGCGAAGCCGGTGAGAATCCGGCGCTGTCCCGCAACTGTGATCCGACTCCTCGACAGCGAGGATGAACGGTAAGCCAGGTCGCCGAGCTGTACTGGTGTCTAGCCCGCGGGGAAACGGGTGTATGGACACATGACTCAGCTGTGCGATCTCGATCGCTGCTGCGTGCATGTGCATACCGCCCCTCCTTCGCGAGGGGCGTTTTCGTGCCGATTGTCGGCGCGGCTCCCGCGGGCGTAGTGCTGGAGTGCGGCGCGCCCCGCTGCCGCAATCCTCGCTGCGCCCGTGTGCTGCGACTGACATCCGAACACGGAGCTCGTTTCCTCGCGTATCCGACATCAGCACGCTCCTGTCGCCGACAGGCTCGGATGCAGCGCGATCGCTGTGTCCTCGGACGACAAAGGAGCGAGGCATGGCCGATAGCACTGCGTGGGTCGTAGTTGGCACGGGTGGCGCAGACGCCGCTGCACAACACGCGATCGAGGCGACCACCGCTCGCCTCAACGACAACACACCAGCGATCGATGTTCGCGGCGCTGTGCTCGGTGGCTCACCGAACCAGTACCACAAAGGCAAAGAGGCCGACGCCCCCGCCGTAGGCACGCATCACGCAGAACGCCGAGCAGGCGACCGCGAAGGCAGTGAACAGGACGCGCTGCTCGAGTTGGCGGTTATTCGTAGCCTGTCGAGCGTGGGAGCCCAGCACTTCGCTCACGAGGCAGCCGACGGCGCCAGCCGCGACCAGTGGCCATCGCGTCTCGCCCGGGAGCACAACATAGAGCAGCAGCAGCGTGGCATTGAACAACACCACGCCTCGGAGTCCGAGCCAGAGTACGCGCAGCTCGGACAGTCGATCTCGGAGTGGTGACTCCGGGTCGTTGTCCCGTAGAAGAGCCGCTGCTAGGATTCGTGAACGCCACATGCCTGACGGACTTCCACCTTATGTCTTGGTTGCGCGCATCGGATCCATCCTGGGGATGGCGTTTGCGCTTGCCATTGGGCTGCTCTTCTTGATCGGCGGGTTCATTCTGCCCGCGCTCGTGGCCTTCGCCGCGTTCTTCCCCTCGCTCGGCATCATGGTCTATGCCGAGCGGAAGGCCGCCGCTGACGCTGCCCGAGCCGCTGCTTCCCGCTCGTAGCCTCCTTACCGCCCACAACAACAAGGTCGCCCAAAGGCGACCTTGTCTGTGCGTACCGTGATGTTCGGATGGCCCGAGGCCGATCAGCAGTCCGTTATGACTCGA
>QWQU01000053.1 GCA_003670735.1 Chloroflexota bacterium
CCACGTGTACGCGATCGACCAGCGTGGCCACGGCGACAGCGAGTGGACGCGCGACCAGAACTACTCGCGTGGGGCAATGGCGGCTGACGCGCTTGCGTTCATGGCGCAGCAGAGGATTGAGCACCCGATCATCATCGGTCACTCGATGGGTGGTGGCGTGACGATGCAGATTGCGCTCGAACGTCCCGAGCTGCCTCGTGCTGTGGTGTTCGTGGACATCGCACCGGTGCGCACGGGCGAAGGTGGGCGCGAGATTCGCGACTTCATGCGCGCAAACATCGAGTTCGACCATATCGAGGACTTCATCGAGAACGTGCGCAAGTACGATCCGTTCCGATCGCTGGAGCACATCGAGCGCACCGCGCGCTACAACCTGTTCCGACGCTTCGACGGCAAGCTCAGCGCAAAGTCCGACCGCGTGCTGCACGAGGCAGACCGTGTGCGCGGCCCGGCGAGCGAAGTCACGCTCGACGACGTCAAGGTGATCGCGTGTCCGGCACTCGTCGTGCGCGGCGAGCACTCGAACATCGTGAAGCCGGCGGACGCCCAGGCGCTCGTCGAGGCGTTGCCCAACGGCCACTTCGCCGAGGTGGAGAAGTGCGGCCACAACGTGCACACGCAGAACACGCCAGGCTTCCTCGACGCGCTGCGGCCGTTCCTCGAGACGGTGTAGCGAGCACTCCTCGGACGCTTGTGTGAATGACGAAGCCCGGCCAATTGGCCGGGCTTCGTGCTGTCGTGCCGTGTGCGCGGGCTTACTCGGCCTCGAGCAGCTCCACGTCGAAGATCAGCGTTGCGGCGGGCGGGATCACGGGCGGGTAGCCGCCTGCGCCGTAGCCCATCGTCGAGGGGATGATCAGGCGGCGCTTGCCACCGATCTTCATCGTGGCGACGCCGACGTCCCAGCCCTGGATGACCATGCCGGCGCCGATATTGAACGTGAACGGGCGCCCCGAGCTGCGCGACGAGTCGAAGCGCGAGCCATCGGTCAGCCAGCCGGTGTAGTGCACAGTGACGCGCTGGCCGGGCTGCGGGGAGGCGCCATCGCCTTCCTGCTCCTCGATGTACTGGAGACCACCCAGATCCTGCAGCTCACCGTCGAGCTGGGGGATGCCGGGCGCGTTGCCGTCGGACTCGGTGGTCATGGGGCCGTCCTTGCTGTGGGTCGTGTGGGTGCCTCGTGGGCCTCGGGCATGGTGGGGCCGGGGCGCGCGTTCTGGCAACCCACTTCGTGGGGTTAGGCCCTGCTTCTTGGATGGTGTTCTCGATGATCCGGCTCTTCGCACGCCTCGAATGTTCGTGCCGGGGCTGGTCAGTCGAGGCGCGGCTCGACCTTGCGACGCACGAGGCTGAACGAGTCGGTGAGGCCGACGCCAATCAGCCAGACGAGCAACGGCGGTAGGAAGCCAAGCAGGATTGGTGCGGCGATCGCGCGGCCGTACTCCGCGATCAGCGGCCAATCGCTGCGGAACTGCTCGACGAGGTCTGGGAACGCACAGGCGATCGAGATCGCTACGACGGTGGCGCCGAGCCAGGTGCGTGGTCGCAATGCGCCGATCGCGATTGGCCAGAGCATGTACCACGGCCGGAACCACGATGCGGCGAGCACGAGGTAGATGAAGCAGATCGCGAACGACATGCCGACGAGACGATTGAAGTCACGCCTCGCCTCCCACACGAAGGCGAGATAGCACGCGGCAAAGAGCAGCTTCGGGATCAGCGAGGCGAGGTCGGTCGCGAGTGGTTCCTCGAACCAACGGGTCGTGACGAGCGTCAGCAGCACAGGCGTCGAGGTGATCATGTGCGCTGATTCCTTGCGCACGTTGTCGAATGTCTCGGGGCCGACCCAGAACGGCGCATAGCAGAGCACCGCGAGCGCGAGGCTGACGAGGCCCGCGAGCGCGATCTGCCCGAGGCGTCGCAGCCTCGAACCCTCCGCGTGCGTCCAGATGTAGAGCAGGAACGGCGGTGCGAGTAGCGCCGGTACGAACTTGAGCAACACGCCGAGTGCAAGCAGCGCGATCGCCTGTGTCCACCTCGTGCGCTCCATGCGTTCAAGGGCGGCGAGCACGAAGAGCATCATCCAGAGGTCGTTGTGGCCGTTGCCGACGACGCGCATCAGCACGAAGGGGTTCCACGCGAAGAGCACGACCGCAAATACCTCGGTGCCCGGCAGCGTGCGGCGCACGAGTCGCCAGATCAGCGAGGTGCAGCCTGCAAGCGAGAGCACTGAGAGCGCCTTGTACGCGAGCAGGCCGACCACGAAGTGCTCGCCGGGCAGCAGCGCGGCAGGGGCCACGATGAACGACCAGAGCGGCCCATACGGTGAGGCGAGGTCGGCCCAGGAGATGCCGATCGGGTACGGGAAGTCGCCTTGCGGCGTGGTGAGCGGGTTGGCGCCGTAGATCCAGAAGATCCGGCCCATCGCCTGGTAATGGAACATGTCGACCGCGGTCGGCGGATACATCGGCAGCAGCGCGAGTGCCATTAGCGCCGGCAGGCCGAACAGCACAACTCGAGAGATGCGAGTGGGCGCGCTCGTGCGCAGCACGGTGACGAGCACGCCGGTCCGCAGCGCGAGCACGATGCAGGCGAACGAGACGTAGAGCAGTGTCGCGTGCTGCCAGTCGGGCCCAAGCATCGCGACGAAGTCGAGACTGGTCTCGGCGCCCTCGAAATAGCGCGGCAGCGCATGCGCAGCGTCGCGGCGAGGTAGGCGACGACGAGCAGCGTGCCGAGGACCGCGAGCACGCGCGTGGCAGCGCTCGACGCGGGGTGCGCCTCGAGAGTTGCGAGTGGTGCGGGTGCGATCGGGGCGTCAGCCATCGCGCTCGATGGTATGGGTGCTCACAAGCGAGCGCGATGCGCGGGCATTAGCCCCAGATGTAAGTCGAGAACGCCCAGTCGAAGAGCGTCTTCGCGTCGCCGTCGCGGTTCGTGGAGTTGAGGATCACCACAAAGACGCGTCGTCCGTTCTTCGTGACGGAGGCGACGAGCGTGCGTCCTGCTTCCTCGGTGAATCCGGTCTTTACGCCGTCGGCGCCAGGGTAGATCGGCAGGAAGGTGTTCACATTGCCCAGCGGGATCGTGCGTGAGCCCTGCGCGGTGTAGTTCTGCGTGCCGACGACAGCAGTGATGTCGGGCAGCGTCATCGCATACCTCGCGAGCAGCGCGAGGTCGTACGCGGAGGCGACGTGGCCGGGCGCGGTGAGGCCGTGCGGGTTCATGAAGTGGCTGTCGGTGAGGTTGAGGCGCTTCAGCAGCGCGTTCATCTGTGTGACGAAGGCATCGTCGGAGCCGGCCTCGAAACGACCGAGCGCGAGCGCGGCATCGTTGCCGGAGGGGAGCATCAGGCCGTAGAGCAGGTCGCGCACCTTGAAGCAGTCGCCGGGGATGAGCCCCATCACGCTGCTGCCGTACATCACGCGACTGTCCACGTTCGAGGTCACCCACGAATCGAGGTTCTTCGCCTCGACGGTGAGGATCGCAGTCGCGATCTTCGTGAGGCTCGCGGGCGGCACGGCGAGGTGGCCGTTCTTCTCGTACATCACGGCGCCAGACGAGCCATCGAGCACGAGCGCGGCGAGCGCGTTCGTCGTCGGTGGCACGTTCGTCTTCGCGGCGATCGGGGGTGAGGCCCACGGAGCCGGGACGATGTTGGCGGCGGGGACGAGCGGGCCGAGTGCGGGCGCGACCAACGGCACTGGCGGGACGCTCGGGTCGGCCCCGGTCAGGTTCGATGTCTTGAGCGCGACGTTCGAGGGGCCACCGCAGACGAGGATCAGCGGCGTGTTGCCCTCGAGGCCGTCGGGGAAGCGATCGGTCCAGGTCTTGTTCACGAACGACGGCGCGCCGTAGGCGTAGCCCACGAACTCGCCGCTGTTGCCGGTGATCCAGATCGACTTGAGCTTGCAGCCGCCATCCGCCGAGACCGTCGCGACCGCCTCGGGCGAGCCACCGCCCCAGACAACGAGGCCGAAGCCGGACTGCGGGATCGTGCCGAAGACGGCGTTGGTGGACGCGGGTGGGCTCGCGGGAACCGGTGTAGCGGCGATGGGGACGGGTGTGGGCTGGGTGACAGCTGCTGGTGCGGGGCGCGGTGCCACTGCTGCGGGGCAGCCGCCAGAGCTCTGTACGACGTTCGTCGGGGCTGTGGCAGGGCGCAGGTACATCTCGGCGACCCAGCCAGTGAGGCCGTTCGAGGTGATGCGCTGCCACCAGTAGCCGTCGGCGCTGACTCGGCCATCAGCCACGGTGACCGTGGTGCCGTCGGGGAGGCTCGCGAGCATCGTGCCGTTCACGCTCGGGGTGCTACGCAGGCGGAGGCCGTCGCCGCCGGTAGCGACCGAGGCGCGCGAGCCGGTCGTGAAGCCCTCAGCCGGTGCGATTGGCGCGAGCAGCGTGCGGGTGGGCGTCGCGAGCTCGGAGGCGGCAAGGGCCGTCTCCGCAGGCGTCAGCAGCGCGCAGATCAATGCAAAAAGAGTGAGCCAGCGCATCGCGCGGGCACGAATCGGTCGCCCCATACCGTTGCAGTCCTACAAACCCCGCGTGATCAGGATAGCCCTGTCTTTGGGAACGATGAAAGGCGCGCTTCCGTTGAACTGCGGCGGCCTCAGCCGCTGAGCCGGCCGGGCCTACTCTGCCGGCGCGACCTGCGACATCAAGGCAAGCATGTTCTCGTCGGGGTCGCGGAAGAAGGCCATCCACTCCTCGACGCCGTTCTCGTGGCGGTGGATGAGGTGCGGAGCCGACTCGAACGCCACGCCCTGGGCGGCGAGCGCCTCGTGGGCGGCGAGGATGTTCGGCACCTGGAAGTAGATCACGGAGGAGGGCTTCCACTCGCCGTCCTCGGGCTGGGTGATGAAGAGCCGCGTGCCATCGACGTCGAAGAAGGCGAGCGTGCCGAACGTGAACAAGTGCGTGAGCCCGAGGACGTCTCGGTAGAAGGCTTCGGCGCGGGCGGTGTCACGGGTGACGATGCTGATCTGGCCGATTGAGCTGATGCCGGGCGTGGTCATAGCGGTCTCCTGTGGTGATCGGGCTACCTCGGACTGGCCGAGTGCAGAGGCGCGAGGGATGCCGTTCCAGTGCCGCAGTGCGATGCGACCTCGAATGTCGAGCTTGGCGGCGATGTTCCGCATGTGGAACTTCGTGGCATCGGCACTCGTGCGGCGTGCGCGGGTGATCTGCGCGTTGGTGAAGCCGTGGCGCAGCATGTGGAGCACGCTCCACTCGCTCGGTGTGAGTGTGTCGGGGTGCGGCGGACGGCCTCGACGCCGTGCGGGCTTGGTCACGGGGGGCATGGTAGGGCGAGGGACGATGAATTTCCCTCCCCCACGCGGAGGGGCCGAGGAGGCGATGGTGTCGAACAAAGGGACGGTGCTCGCGGCGTATGACGCTGTGTTCAACGGCAAGGATGTAACGGCGATCGACCGCTACTACGGCCCGAGCTACATCCAGCACAACGCACGGACGGTGGATGGCCTGGATGCGCTGAAGGCGTTCGTCGGACAGCTCCCGCCATCGGTGCGCTGGGAGCCCGGGATCAGTCTTGAGGACGGCGACCTGGTGATGGTTCAGAGCCGCACGAGCGGGCTTGGCCCGACCTCGATCATTCGAGCCGACATCGTGCGGCTTGAGGGCGGACGGATCGTCGAGCACTGGGACGTGTCGCAGGAGGAAGCGTCCGAGACGGCGAGCGGCCATCCGATGTTCGAGCCGGCGTGACGTGAGCCTCGATAGATACGACGAAGCCGGGCATCAGCCCGGCTTCGTCGTGTTGGAGCGCTGCGTTGGTTAGATCTCGTCGTACGCCTGTTGCTGGAACTCGCCCATGCTGGCCTTCCAGTCCTTGGTGTCGAGGATCATGAAGGTGCGGCGGTGCGGGAACGCTGGGTTGCGGGGCTGGCCCAGCGAACCGGGGTTCACGACCAGGCGCTTGCCCTGCTCGACGACGACCGGCTGGTGGGTGTGGCCGACGATCAGGACGTCGGTGCCGACCTCCGGGAGGTCCGACATCGAGTGCTGCTGGAAGCCGTCGTCCTGCGCGACGATGAAGACCTCGCCATTGTTCGTGGCGGTCGTGGGCGTCGAATTCTTGCCCATGATGTAGGTCTCATCGAGCAGGGCCTTCTCGCCGAGCTCTTCCGCGGAGACACGGCCGTACGAGCCGCCGTTGTAGGTGTAGTGGTGCACGACCTTGCCAAGCGCGGCGCCACCGAGGTCGCGCCCACCGCCGGTGGGGTCGAGGCGGCTGGTGTGCATCATGACGATGCGCTTGCCCTCGACGTGGACCTCGACAACGGCCGGCATGTCGTCCAGTCGCTCGAGGTGCTCCGGGGTGATCTTGCCCGAAGCGCGCAGCGCCGCACCGGCCGACGAGGCAATCGCCATGTCGTGGTTCCCGCGCACCGCGATGATGTTGTAGTCGCGGATCATGTCGTAGATCTCATTGGAGAAGCGGTACTGGAGGACCCAGTCACCGGCGCCCATGAGCATGTCTACGGGGCCCATTTCCTCCAGCGCTCGCTGGAAGGCGACGACATCACAGTGGATGTCCGAAACAATCCCGATCTTCACGCCATACCCTCCCGTTCGCATCCGACCGGAGCTGTCCTGCTGGTGCAGGGCCGGCCATGCGGATTGCGACGCATCAGCGTCTACGCCGTCGGGCCTCACAATGGCTCTGCGGGTCGACGATTGCCGCTCGCTTTGAGGTGCCACTGCAGGGTTCGATGGCGCGATCCGGGCTGCGGATGGCGGATATCACATCCGTCCTCTGTAGCCGAACTGAATATATTCTATCCCTCGAACGGGTCAACAGCCCCGGAACACCGCGTAAATCCTCGGGATATTGGAGTCGCGCCGGCTGCACGGCGGGCTGCCTTGACACCTCGATCGAGCGGGACGTATCACGAACGCGCGCTGGCTCCCGCCAGCTCGCTGGTCAGTTGATGGGGGACGCGCCATGCCGGATCGCCAGGCCGCGATTGTCGGGATCCATGAGTACCCGCTGCGGATGGCGCCGGGCCGCTCCGCGATGCAGATCAAGGTCGAGTCGATTCGAGCCGCACTCGATGACGCTGGGCTGTCGCTGAGCGATGTGGACGCCCTCTACGACGCC
The DNA here is from genome assembly GCA_003670735.1 of Chloroflexota bacterium. Classification (GTDB taxonomy): domain Bacteria; phylum Chloroflexota; class Dehalococcoidia; order UBA2979; family UBA2979; genus RH-chloro-G1. Next base: position 7,124 of record QWQU01000053.1, read on the forward strand.
TCCGAGGGCGAGGGCGGCGCCGGGCTGGGTCTGTCCGCATATCTCGGCATTCACCCGACCGTGATCGACACGACGGCCGTCGGCGGCTCCTCGTACGAGTTCCACGCGGCGCATGCCGCTCGTGACATCGCGGCAGGGCGGGCGAAGGTCGCGGTGCTGTCGTACGGCTCGATCGCGGCGAGCTACCGCCGGCCGATCGGCACGGGCAACGTTACCGGTGCGGGCATGCCGACCTGGCAGTCGAACATGGAAGACCCGTATGGCATGACGCTGATCGCGGGCTACGCGATGGTCGCGCACCGCCACATGCACCAGTACGGGACGCGCTCCGAGGACCTCGCGAAGATCTCGGTCGCCACGCGAGCGCACGCGATGCGCAATCCGCAGGCCGTCAAGGCGATGGAAGACCTCGCGTTCATGGACATCCGCGACATCACCGTCGAGGACGTGTTGGACTCGCGGATCATTGCTGATCCGCTGCACCTGCTCGAGTGCTGCATGGTCTCCGACGGTGGCGGCGCGGTCGTGATCGCCTCGGCGGATGTCGCACGCGGCACCAAGAAGAAGCCGGTGTGGATCCTCGGTACGGGTGAGGCGACGAAGTACCGCGAGAACGGTGGCGACATCACGACGAGCGCGGCCGCGCAGTCGGGCCCGCCGGCGTTCGCGATGGCGGGCGTGCGCGCGGATGAGATCGACATCGCGATGATCTACGACTCGTTCACGATCACGGTCGCGACGATCCTGGAGGACCTCGGCTTCTGCAAGAAGGGCGAGGTGAAGGACTACCTCGCCAGCAACTCGCTGCGCTTCGATGCGCCGAGCGGGCCTGCGCTGAACACCGATGGTGGCGGGCTCTCCTCGAACCACCCGGGCATGCGCGGCATCTTCCTGCTCACGGAGGCAGCGAGGCAGCTGCGTGGCGAGTCGACCTCGCAGCGGGCGAAGGCTGACCTCGCGGTTGCGCACGGCAACGGCGGCCAGCTCGGTGGCACGCACGCCGCCGCGACGATCATTCTCGGTAAGGACTAGCGCTCGCGGAGCGAGTCGAACTCGAGACACAAAGAAGCCCGACGCACTGCGCCGGGCTTCTTGTTAGTTCTTGGGGCCGCGAGTTACGCGGGCTCGAACTGGATGACGTCGAGGCCAGAGCCATCGTCGTGGTCGAAGCAGACCTTGAGGGCCATGCCGTTGTCGAGCCCCTCGCCGAGTACGCCGTACTCGAAGTTGAGGATGTTGGACATGAGGACGAGGCCGGGCTGCTCATCGAGCTCGGTGAGGATCACGG
>QWQU01000054.1 GCA_003670735.1 Chloroflexota bacterium
CGCGACGGAGTGCCGGGTCGCTGAGCACGGCCGCCTCGAAGCCACGATTCGCGACTTCGAGGATGTACGGCAGCGTGAGACCGGTCAGCGCGCGGGACGAGGTGCGCGGCACGGCGCCGGGCATGTTCGGCACCGCGTAGTGCACGACGCCTTCCTCGACATAGATCGGGTGGACGTGGTCGGTCGGTCGGGTGGTCTCGATGCAGCCGCCCTGGTCGACGGCGACGTCCACGATCACGGCGCCGGGGCCCATCGAGCGCACCATCGCGCGCGTCATCACGACGGGTGCGCGTCGGCCCTCGACCAGCACCGCGCCGACGACGAGGTCAGCACCGACGACGGTGTCAGCGATCGCCTGGGCGCTCGCGAGCACGGTCTCGACGCGGCCGGCGTACAGCTCCTCGAGCGCGCGCAGCTGGTCCTCGCTGTTTGAGATCACGGAGACGCGCGCGCCCGCACCGACGGCGGCGCGCACTGAGTTCTTGCCGACGTTGCCTGAGCCGAGGATCACGACGTGCGCGGGCGGCACACCCGGCAGGCCGCCGAGCAGCACACCGCGGCCCGGCCCGGGGCGCTTCAGGAACTGGCCGCCGATCTCGACGGCCATGCGGCCAGCGATCTCAGACATTGGCGCGAGCAGAGGTAGGAAGCCGTCATCGCGCCGCACCGTCTCGTAGCCGATCGCGGTGCACCTTGAGTGCACGAGCGCCTCGGTGACGTCGGGCTCGGCGGCGAGGTGGAGGTAGGTGAAGAGCAGCTGGCCTGCGCGCAGCAGCTCGAACTCCTGGTGCTGGGGCTCCTTTACCTTGCAGATCAGGTCGGCGCGCGCGAACACCTCGGCGGCGGTCGGGACGACCTCGGCACCTGCGGCGCGGTACTCGTCGTCGTCGTAGTTCGAGCCGACGCCCGCGCCCGTCTCGACGAGCACCTGGTGGCCGGCGCCAACGATGCTCGCGACGCCCTGTGGCGTCAGCGCGACGCGGTACTCCTCGAGCTTCAGCTCCTTCACCGTTGCGACGATCATCAGCAGCCCTCCAGCACATCGCCGACTGCGAGCACATCACCGGCGGCGACTTTCGCACCGTCCTGCTGCACGCGGCCCACGATCAGTGTGCCTCCGATCAGCGCGATAGATGCTTTGCCTTCGTTAACGCTGACTACGGTTCCCGGTGCCTGCGGCGCGTTGCCCTCGATGAGCCCGCAGTCGAAGAGGCGCGTCGAGGTGCCTCGCAGCATCGCGCTTGCGCCAGGTGCAGGGTCGCAGCCGCGGATGTGGTTGTAGACGACACGCGCGGGGCGCATGAAGTCGATGCGCGCGTGCTCGGGGCCGATCGGCGCCTCGTACGTCGCGAGTGACTCGTCCTGCGGGACTCGAGGTGCACGGCCTTCGCGCACCATCGCGGTCGCCTCGACCAGTGCATCGACGCCCATCTTGTAGAGCTGGCCGAAGTAGATCGTGCCGAGCGTGTCGTCGGGCGTGATCGGGATCTCGTGCTGCAGCAGGATCGGTCCGGTGTCGACGCCTGCATCGACCCAGAATACGGTCAGTCCAGTCTTCGTCTCGCCAGCGATGATCGGCCAGTTCATCGACGAGCGACCGCGATGCCTCGGCAGTAACGAGGGGTGGTACTGGATCGCGCCGAGCGGTGCGAGGTCGAGCACAGGCTGGCGCACGATGTCGGTCACGAACGCGAAGACGAGCAGATCGGGTTGCCATGCTGCGAACGCCTCGAGGTTTGCGCGCTGGCGCAGCGCCGGCGGCTCGATGGTAGGAATGCCGGCGGCCTCGGCAGCAGTAAGCAGCGGGTCAGGTCGCGCGCCGGCTTTCGGCGTCGAGACACCGACGACCTCCTCGCCCGCCGCGAGCAGCGCGTCGAGCACGTCCTTGCCGAACGCGGCCTGACCGAACAGTGCGATGCGCATGCTTGCCCCCTATGGTGAACCTCGAGGTCAGGAGCGGCGGTCGCGAGCCTTCTCGACCACGCGCTCAGTCGCGCGCCACATGTACCACGAACCGACGGAGCGGAACGGCGCCCACGGCGCGGCGATCTCGCGCACGCGTGCGGGCGTCGGCATCTCATCGAGGCCGTAGGCGATCTGCACGCCGTGTCGCACGCCGAAATCACCGGTTGGCAGCACGTCGGGGCGACCGAGGTAGAAGAGCATGTACATGTGCGCGGACCACTCGCCCACGCCCTTCACGGCGGTGAGCGTCTTGATCACGTCCTCGTCGCTCATCTTGTGGAGCGCCTCGAAGTCGAGGCGCTCATCCATGACGTGGGCGGCGAGGTCGCGGAAGTAGCTCATCTTCTGGCGGGAGATGCCGGACTCGCGGAACTCCTCATCGCTGGTCTCGAGTACTTCCTCGGGCGTGGGAGCGCGTGAGCCGTCGTCGGAGTAGAGGCCGTACCACTTCTTCTGGATCGCGCGCGCGGCGCTACCGGCGAGCTGCTGGAACAGGATCGTGCGCACCATCCACTGGTAGCCGGCATCCTCACCGGGGCGTGGTGTGTACGGGCCGGTCGCCTCGATCAGCTCCGCCAGCACGGGGTCAACCGAGGCAAGATGCGCCTCGGCTTTCTTCACGGAGAAGGGCAGTCGCTTCGCCATTACGCGCGTGCCTCGCTGCGCACGAGGCGTCGTGCGACGAGCGGCAGTGCAGCCGCCGCGAGGATCGCGAGCAGTGCCACGTTCGTACTCGTGCGCTGCGTGCCGAGGTTGCCGGTGCGCGGCACGACGGGTGTCTGCGCCTGTGCAGGCGCGACGCCGTCGATGAGCACGAGTCGGAAGGTGTTGCCGTCCGGGACGTACTCGCGCGTTTCGCGCTTGGTGGGGCAGCACTGCGGATCGTTCGGGCCCTGGGTCACGAAGGCGACGATGATGCAGTCCTGATCGGAGCGCGCGATGCCCTCGATCTTCAGGCGGTCGCCGAGGAAGAGTCCTGGCCCGGCGGTCGCGATGCCGTTTTGCGCGCGCACAAGATGCAGTGTGGTGAACACGCCGCTGCCACCGGTGTTCGTCGCGAGCAGCACAGCCGAGAAATCCGCGCTGGTCGAGGAGAGCACGAACGTGACCGCGAGTGGTGCAGCGGTGGGACCAAGCACTGCTCGCGAGTCGTACTTGCCGTCGCGGAGTTGCACGGTCGTCCTCGGTGCAGGCGTGTCGAGCGGGTAGGCGAGGTTCTTGAGCTGGTCGGGGAGCATCGCGCTGACTTGCGCCGACGCAGGGGCGGGACGGCCGAGCATCGCGAGCACGAGCGCCATGGCGAAGGTTAGGGTCGCGACGAAGGTGCGGAGGCTGAGCGGGCGCTGTGCGGTGCTCACTCGTGCCTCCTAGTCACCCCGATGATTGATTGAGTGTCCGTCGAGACGAGGCGTTTTTTCTGCGTTCAATCAAACGCGCCGTTTGATTGAACGCACGCGGCTAGACGACGGTCGGCGGGGTGTACTCGCCCCATTCGTCGCGGAGGATGCCGCACATCTCGCCGATGGTGGCGTATGCCTTCACGGCCTCGAGGATGACGGGCATGAGCGCGTCATCGCCGGCGGCGGCTGAGCGCAGCTTCGCGAGCGCGGCGCTTACGGCAGCCTCGTCGCGACCGGCCTTCATCGCGGCGAGGCGCTTCACCTGCTCCTTGCCGACGGTCGTGTTCGGGCGGAACAGCACGGGCGGCTGCTCTTCGCCCTCGGTGTAGTCGTTCACACCGACGATGATGCGGTCTTTCGTCTCGATCTCACGCTGGTACGCGACAGCGGCTTCCTGGATCTCGGTCTGGACGTAGCCAGCCTCGATCGCGGCGACGGCGCCGCCGATGTCCTCGACGCGAGCCATGATCGCGTCGGCCTCGCGCTCGAGCTCATTCGTGAGCCACTCGATGTAGTAGGAGCCGGCCAGCGGGTCGATGGTGTCGGCTGCGCCGGTCTCGAAGGCGATGATCTGCTGGGTACGGAGGGCGAGGCGCTGTGCGGCCTCGGTGGGGATCGAGAGCGCCTCGTCGAAGCAGGAGAGGGCGAGCGACTGCACGCCACCCACCACCGCGGCGAGTGCCTGAATCGAGGCGCGCACGATGTTGTTCATCGGCTGCTGCGCGGTCAGCGTGGAACCACCGGTCTGGGTGTGGGTGCGGAACATCCACGACTCCGGGGCCTTCGCGCCGAGACGTTCTCGAGTGACTCGAGCCCACATGCGGCGGAGGGCGCGGTACTTCGCGATCTCCTCGAAGAAGTAGTTGTGGGTGTTGAAGATCCACGAGATGCGCGGGGCGACCTCGTCGATGTCGGCGCCCATGCGCTCGCACTCGGCGAGGTAGGCGAGGGCGTTGGAGAAGGCGAAGGCGATCTCCTGCGCAGCGGTCGAGCCGGCGTCGCGGATGTGGTAGCCGGAGACGGAGATCGAGTTGAAGCGCGGAGCTTCCTTGGCGCAGAACGTGATCAGGTCAGCAGCGAGGCGGACCGACTGGCGCGGCGGGAAGATGTAGGTGCCGCGCGCGACGTACTCCTTGAGCACGTCGTTCTGCGCGGTGCCGGTGACGACGCTGCGCTCGAAGCCCTGTTTCTCCGCGACGGCCATGTACATGGCGACGAGGATCGCGGCGGGCGCGTTGATGGTCATGGACGTCGAGATCTTGTCGAGCGGAATGCCCTCGAACATCTCTTCCATGTCGGCGAGGCTGTCGATGGCGACGCCGACCTGGCCGACCTCGCCTTCCGCGATCGGGGAGTCGGAGTCGTAGCCGATCTGCGTCGGCAGGTCGAAGGCGACGGAGAGGCCGGTCTGGCCGTCGGCGAGGAGCTGGCGGAAGCGACCGTTGCTCTCTTGCGCGGTGCCGAAGCCGGCGTACTGGCGCATCGTCCAGAGGCGACCTCGGTACATCGTCGGCTGGACGCCGCGGGTGAACGGGTACTGGCCGGGGAAGCCGATGTCGGTGAGGAACTGCGAGTCGTCGAGGTCGGCGGGGGTGTAGACCCGGCGCGCCTCGGCGGCGGAGGTGCGGAACGCGCCACGGCGCTCGGGGAATCGCCCCAGCACACGCTGGAGGACGCTGCCCTCCCACTCGCTCTGGGCTTCCTGGATCTGGGCAGATTCAGTGGTCATCTCGGCCTCCGCGGCGTTCCGCCGTTCTCGCCCAGCTTCTTGATGCTCAGGCGAGGGGACGTTGGTCTGTCTATCCTCGCGCGCTCGCGGAAACCCGGCAACGGATGCGGCGCGCCGAGGGCTAGTCCTTGGGGGCTTCGACCATGACGAGCGCGTCGCCGGTCAGCACCTGGGTGCCGTCCTGGTTGGTGACGACGGTGTCGAGGGTGACCTGGCTGCGCTCGACGTTGAGCGCCGTGGCGGTGACGGTCGCGGTCAGGGTGTCACCGGGTGAGACGGGCGCGCGGAAGCGCAGGTTCTGGCTGAGGTACATCACCACTGCATGCGGGGCGAGCTGGGTGCCGAGCGCCGCGGAGACGAAGCCAGCCGAGAGCATGCCATGGGCGATCACGTGGCCGAAGCGGGTCTTGGCCGCGTAGCTCTCGTCGAGGTGCACCGGGTTGGTGTCGCCGGTCGCCTGCGCGAACTGCTGAATCTCGTCGGCGGTGACGGTGCGGCTGAAGGAGGCGGTGTGGCCGACCTCGATGCCCTGGACCTGGTCTGCCACGGTGCGCTCCTCTGTAGCGTCTGTGTTTCGAGGAGCCGAGTGGGCGCCCGAGGCATCCTATGGGCGGGCGGAGCCGGGGTTCAAGGCAGGGCGGCGCGCCGCCTTGGGTTTCGGAGCGCTAGATTGTGGCGGGGGACGCTATGCCGCTCCGTGCCGTGCTGTTCGACCTCGATGGGACGCTGGCCGACTCACACGAGCTTGTGATTGTGAGTTTCCTCGCTGCATTCGAGCGCGAGGGTTTTGTGGTGACGCGCGAGGCGGTCGCGGCTGCGATCGGACACCCCATTCCGCGTCATGGTGCCGATGGTTGTCGGCGACGTCGATGCGGCGCAGATCGATCGCCTTGGCAATGCATACGGGGAGCACTACCGCGCGCATGAAGCAGCGATGCTCAAGCCGATGTCTCATGCGGTCGCACTGCTCGACCAGCTCGCTGAGGTGGGGATTCCGCTCGCGATTGTGACGAATCGCGTCCAACCATCAGCCGAGGGCGCTGTTGCGGCGCTTGGGTGGAGCGAACGCTTCGCTGCGGTGGTCGGTTCGACGGTGACGCCGCTGCCGAAGCCCGCGGCCGACCCGGCGCGGTACGCGCTCGAACGTCTCGGCATCTCGCCATCCGAAGCGGCCTACGTCGGCGACAACGAGGCCGATGCGTTGTGTGCGGCGGCTGCGGGCATTCCGCTCGTGGTTCTGGTGGGGGCCGAATCGCAGCACGCCGCACTGACTGCGGCTGGTGCTACGCACACCGTTATAAGCCTCGAGACAGTTGCGGACCTACTGCTCGCGATCACGGAGCAGTGATACCCGGGATCGAGGCGCGTGCAGCGTTCTCGGCCGGACTCGAGTTGCGCGAACGGCATCGGTGGAAGGTGGCTGCAGCAGCGTTCGGGCAGGCGCTGGCGCTTGAGCCGCAGTGGGCTGACGCGGCGTTCTGGCTGGCGGTGTCGCTCGACAATCGTGGGCAGGAGCAAGAGGCGATCCCGGCGTATCGACGGGCGCTTGAACTTGGACTCACCTCCGATCTGGAGCCGAAGGCGTGGACCTGGCTGGCGAGCTCGCTGTCGAAGGTCGGGGAAAGTCGGGCCGCACTCTCTGCGCTCGGCGAGGCCGATGCGCGGGGTGGTTATGAGCCAGGCGAGGAATTCGGGCGGGTCAGTCGTGCCATTCGGCGACGTTCGACATAACAACGAAATCTATTCAGAACAAGCATTCTGAGACTTTTTCACCATCTTATTGAACTAATTGACTTGCCCTCACGTGAGCCTGATACTTGTGGCGAGCCAGAACAGCAGGCTGCACCCCAACGCGGAGGACGCGGATGGAACGCACGCGCGACGAAGTCGTACGGATCCTGCATGACCGCGGGGCGTCCTCGGTTGCCGAGGTCGCTGAGGAGATCGGCGTCTCCGCTGGGGCGGTGCGCCGTCACCTGGATCTGATGATTGCCGAAGGCCTGGTTGATATGCGCCTCGAGCGACAGCCTCGAGGTCGTCCGCTGGCCCGCTACTTCCTGAGTGAGAACGGCGAGGAGCGCTCCGCTGCGGGGCACTATCGTCTGCTGCTCGATCGCATCTACCCGGCGCTGACGCGACTCTCTGAGGACGCGGTCTCGGGCAAGGACGGCTCCGCCGTACTGGCCTCGGTGTTTGCTGGTGTGGCCGACGATGTCGCGCGCTCGTACGCCAGTCGCGTGCAGAGCGATGTGCTCGAGCTGCGCGTGGTGCAGGTGGCGAGTGCGCTGCGCGAGGAGGGCATCCTCACCGACGTGGTAGACGAGGACGAGCAGTACCGACTGCGCAACCTCGCGTGCCCGTATCGATCGACGGCGGAGGGCACGCACATGGCGTGCGATGCGGACCGCCGCACCATTGAGTTGCTCCTCGGTGCGCCTGTGCGACAGATCCTGACGATCGTCGCGGGGTCACCGACGTGTGAGTACGTGGTCGCGAAAGCTGACCAATCGAATCGTGAGCAGCCGTCACCGCTTGGCGTGGAGCCTTCGGTGGCCGGGGGAGGACAGTAGAACCGATGGCAGAACCAATCCTGGATGTGCGTGGCCTGAAGGTCAGCATCGCGGGTCACCCGGAGACGCAGATCGTGCGTGGGGTGGACCTGACGGTGCGAGCCGGCGAGATCCACGCGTTGATGGGCCCGAACGGCTCAGGCAAGAGCACGACGGCGAGCACAATCGCCGGTAGCCCCGCGTACAAAGTCGACGAGGGCCAGGTGTTCTTCAAGGGCGAGGACGTCACGGCACTGAGCGCGGACAAGCGCGCTCGCGCCGGCATGTTCCTCTCGTTCCAGTACCCGACCGCCATTCCTGGCGTGACGATGATCAACCTGCTGCGGTCCGCCCTCGCGGCGCGACGCGGCGCTGAGATCCCGGCGCGTGAGTTCCTCGCGGAAATGCGCGAGGTGCTGGCGCAGCTGAAGATGGACGAGTCGTTCGCGCGTCGTTACGTGAATGATGGGTTCTCCGGCGGCGAGAAGAAGCGCGCCGAGATCCTGCAGATGGGCCTGCTGAAGCCCGA
>QWQU01000055.1 GCA_003670735.1 Chloroflexota bacterium
AACCTCGACATGCTCGCGTCGTACGAGTGGATCGACAAGCAGAACCTTGTCCTGAAGCTGCGCCCGAACATCAAGACGCACAACATCGCCCCGTTGAACGGCCGCATCTTCAATGCGAAGGACGTCGCGTTCAACATCAAGCGCAAGGCTGGTCTACTCGACCCGAAGCTCGCGGCGTCGAAGTACGCGCGCTATGCGCAGTACGACGGTGTCACCGACGCGGTGGCAGTCGACGATCTGACCGTCAAGGTCACGCTGTCGAAGCCGAACGGCTCGCTGATGTCGGCGCTCGCGGACCCGCGCGCCTCGATGATTCCCGTCGAGATGGAGCAGATCGGGTTCAAGGACCCGATGAAGTTTGCTGCCACCGGCGCGTGGATCGAGCAGTCGTACGTCGATGGCACTCGCCAGACGTTCAAGGCGAACCCGGAGTACTACCGCGCCTTCGATGACGGCGCCCGACCTGGCGTCGACATCTACGAGAAGGTGGTCATCCAGGACCGCGGCTCGTTGGTCGCTGCGTTCATCAGCGGACAGATCGATGTGCTTGCTGCGGTTCAGCCGCAGGAAGAGGCGCAGGTCTTCGCGGTGAAGGGCGTGCAGAAGTCACTGACGCCTGGCCCCACCTGGGACCACTTCGCGGTGAACCTGAAGCTCCCGCAGTTCCAGGACGACCGTGTGCGGCAGGCCTTCCAGCTCGCCCTCGACTACAAGGGCTTCTCGGACCCGCTCGGTGCCGGCTGGCTCTACGGTGGCCCGGTGCACGCGATGTTCCCGGAATCACTGACGTCCGACGAGATCTCGAAGATCGCCGGCTACAACCCGGCCACTAAGGCCGCGGATCAGGCGAATGCCGCGAAGCTGATGGAGGCCGCTGGCTTCCCGCAGGGTCAGGGCATCAAGTTCAAGCAGATTAACTCGGCGGCGTCGTCGCTCGACAGCTCGGTACGTCTCAAGGACAACTGGGCCAAGGTGTTCCCGAAGATGGACGTCACCGTCTCCGCGAACAGCGACTACGCGCAGTTCACGAACGCACTCAACTCGAGGTCGTACGAGGCCCGCTCGTACAACCACACGAGTGTGCCGGACGCTGCGATCGACGCGTACACGTACTACCACACCAAGGGTGGTCGTAATTACCAGTCGTACTCGAAGCCGTGGGCGGACGCAGCGATGGACAAGCTGCTGATCGCAACGACGGTCGAAGAGCGCAAGGCGATCGTGCAGGCGTTTGAGAAGCAGTACATCGCGGAAGGCCCACCGCTGCTGCAGATCCGACACCCCGCCGACAACCTGGCGATCGCGTCGCATGTCGGTGGTTACGACATGAACGTGGGCCCGTGGTCCTACAACTCGTACGGCGTCTCGCCGCGCTGGGTGTGGTTCACGGAGAAGTAGTTCAGCGCATCAACGCTCTCGCGAGCGTCAGCAGGGGAGGACGGAAATTGCCGTCCTCCCCTTTATTTTCAACAGTTTCGACGCAGCACCGCTCCTCCATTGTGCTATAACAATTGTGATGCAGTGGCGATGGGCTCATCCCTCGCGTGTGCATCACGCCTCGCGGTCGCGAGGCAGGAGGGATAGCGGTCATGTCTGATCGTTGGTTGGAGAAGCCGCTGGGCAGGCGATCGATCCTGCGTGGTGGCAGTCTCGCGCTCGCGGGGATTGCTGGTGCGGCATTGCTCGGATGCGGCGGTGCGAAGTCAGACGGTACCTCGAGCAGTGGCGCTGCATCTGCGGGTGCAGCGAGCGGTGCACCAAAGAACATCAAGCGCGCCGAAGGTTTCGATCCGAAGTTCGGCAACGTGCCGATCAACGAGAAGAAGTTCGTAAAGGGCGGGACCTATCGCCGCTCCGCGAACGACACCTCGCGCGAGAACGATCCGGAGATCTCGATCTCTGGTGCCGACTGGGAACTCGTCGCGGATCGACTGCTCGTCGCGAACGGCTTCACGATGGCGCTCACGCCCGACATGCTCGCGTCGTACGAGTGGATCGACAAGCAGAACCTGGTACTGAAGCTGCGCCCCGGCATCAAGACGCACAACGTCGCGCCGGTGAATGGACGTGTCTTCACCGCGAAGGACGTCGCGTTCAACATCAAGCGCAAGGCGGGGCTGCTCGACCCGAAGACCGCGTCAACGAAGTACGCGAGGTATGCGCAGTTCGACGGCCTCACTGATGCGGTCGCGGTGGATGACCTCACGGTGAAGGTGACCCTGTCGAGCCCAATGGTTCGTTGCTCTCCGGGTATGCCGACCCGCGCGCCTCGATGATCCCGATCGAGATGGAGCAGATCGGCTTCAAGGATCCGATGAAGTTCGCCGCGACGGGTGCGTGGATCGAGTCGTCCTACGTCGATGGGACGCGGCAGACTTTCAAGGCGAATCCCGAGTACTGGAGGCAATTCGACGACGGCGGCCGGCCGGGCATCGACACCTACGAGAAGGTCGTGATCCAGGACCGCGGCTCGCTCGTCGCCGCATTCCTCTCCGGGCAGATCGACCAGCTCGCTGCTGTGCGACCCGAGGAGGAGGCGCAGGTCAGCTCGGTCAAGGGCATGCAGTCGTCGTTGACGCCAGGGCCTACGTGGGACCTGTTCGCGGTGAACATGAAGCGTCCCGAGTTTGCCGATGATCGTGTGCGTCAGGCGTTCCGTCTCGCGCTCGACTTCAAGGCATTCTCGGAGCCGCTCGGCAAGGGCTGGCTGTACGCCGGGCCGGTGCACTCGATGTTCCCCGAGTCACTGACGTCCGAGCAGATCTCGAAGCTCCCCGGCTACAACCCGGCGACGAAGGCCGCCGACATCGCCGAGGCGCAGAAGCTGATGGAGGCCGCCGGCTTCCCGCAGGGCCAGGGCATGACCTTCAAACAGATCAATTCGAGCGCTGCGTCGCTCGACTCGTCGGTCCGGCTGAAGGACATGTGGGGCAAGGTCTTCCCGAAGATCAATGTCACGGTCAGCGCGATCTCGGATTACGCGCAGGCGACGAACGCACTCAACTCGAGGACGTTCGACATCCGCTCGTGGAACCACACGAGCGTGCCGGACGCGGCGATCGACGCGGTGACGTACTACCACACCAAGGGTGGTCGTAATTACCAGTCGTACTCGAAGCCGTGGGCTGACGAGTTGCTCGACAAGCTGCTCATCGCCACCACGGTCGAAGAGCGTAAGTCGCTCGTGCAGACGTTCGAGAAGCGCTACCTCGACGAGGGACCACCGCTGCTGCCGATCCGGCACCCCGCGGACAACCTCGCGATCGCGCCGCACATCGCCGGCACGGACCTCTGCATCGGGCCGTGGGCCTACAACTCCTACGGCGTCTCGCCCCGCTACGTCTGGTTCACCGAGAAGTAGCGAGTCGTCCTCGTCCATTCGCCGCGAGGGCGGGCAGCAATCGCTGTCCGCCCTCGTTGTTTCTTGACCTGTTCCTCAGCTTCGAGGTGTATAACGAACGTTAGTGAGCGGTCGACGCCAGCTGGCGAAAGCCGGCCGCCTTACGAAAGAGGGATACGGATGGCAAGCGAGCGGTTGGGATCGCTCATGGGTCGTCGAGCCGTGCTGCGGGGAGCCGGGCTCGGCCTCGCTGGAGTCGCGGGCGCGGCGCTGTTCGGGTGCAGCAACGGCAGCTCGAGCAGTGGTGGTTCCTCGGGCGGTGGTACGTCGGCCGACGTGGCCAATAACGGCGCCCCGAAGAACATCAAACGCGCGGATGGCTTCGACCCGAAGTTTGGCCAGGTCCCCGTCAACGAGAAGAAGGTCATCCGCGGCGGGAGCTTCCGTCGCCAGGCCGCCGACACCTCTCGCGAGAATGACCCCGAGGTGTCCATCGCGCTATCGGACTGGGAGTACATCGGTGACCGGCTGGCGTATGCCAACGGCTTCACGATGAAGATCACTCCGGACATGCTCGTGTCGTACGAGTGGATCGACAAGCTCAACCTCGTGCTGAAGATGCGTCCCGGCATCAAGACGCAGAACATCGCGCCGCTCAACGGACGCATCTACACCGCGAAAGACGTCGCCTTCAGCATCAAGCGCAAGGCGGGCCTGCTCGACCCCAAGACCGCGGCAACGAAGTACGCGAGGTATGCGCAATTCGATGGCGTGACTGACGCGGTCGCGGTCGATGACACCACCGTGAAGGTCACGCTCTCGAAGCCGAACGGCTCGATCATGTCGGCGCTGTCCGACCCACGCGCGATCATGATCTCGCCGGAGAACGAGCAGCTCGGGTTCAAGGATCCGATGAAGTTCGCCAGCACCGGCGCGTGGATCCCAACCTCGTACGTTGATGGCACGCGCCAGACGTTCAAGGCGAACCCCGACTACTACCGCCAGTGGGACGACGGTGGTCGCCCCGGCTTCGACACGATCGAGAAGGTCGTGATCTCCGACCGCGGCTCGATCATCGCGGCGTTCCTGAGCGGTCAGATCGACGTGGTCTCCGCGGTGCAGCCGCAGGAGGAATCGCAGGTCCAGGGTGTGAAGGGCGTGCAGATGTCGCTCACGCCTGGTCCGACCTGGGACCACTTCGCGGTGAACCTCAAGATGCCGCAGTTCCAGGACGACCGCGTGCGCCAGGCGTTCCAGCTCACCGTCGACTACAAGTCGTTCTCTGACCCGCTCGGCAAGGGCTGGCTCTATGCGGGGCCGATCCACGCGATGTTCCCCGAGGCGATCCCACCCGAGGAGATCGCAAAGCTGCCTGGCTACAACCCGGCGACGAAGGCTGCCGACATCGCGAACGCGCAGAAGCTGATGGAGGCCGCCGGCTTCCCGCAGGGCCAGGGCATCGCGTTCAAGCAGATCAACTCGAGTGCTGCATCGCTCGACAGCTCCGTGCGCTTGAAGGAGATGTGGGACAAGGCGTTCCCGAAGATCAAGGTCGAGGTCAGCGCGCAGAGCGACTACGCGCAGTTCACCAACAACCTCAACTCGAGAACGTTCGAGGCCCGCTCGTACAACCACACGAGCGTGCCGGACGCGGCCATTGATGCGGTGACCTACTACCACACCAAGGGCGGCCGCAATTACCAGTCGTACTCGAAGCCGTGGGCCGACGAGGCACTCGACAAGCTGGTAGCAGCGACCACGCTCGAGGAGCGGAAGGCGATCATCCAGCCATTTGAGAAGCGGTACATCGCCGAAGGGCCGCCGCTGCTGCAGATCCGCCACCCCGCTGACTACCTGGCCATCGCCTCCCACATCGGCGGCATGGACATGAACGTTGGCCCGTGGGCCTACAACGTCTACGGCGTCTCGGCTCGCTGGAATTGGCAGACCGAGAAGTAAATCGGCTCATCCGATAACGATCGCAAATAGAGAGGGGTGGAAACGCCCCTCTCAGTTATTTCGTTTGCTCATTGTTTTGAACATCTGTGATATACCGCCTGTAATCCGCTCGGCCTCGGGGGCGTGGCTGTTGCTGCGCATGGCCGATCAGGACGTGTGTCAGGGAGGGATATGACTATGGCGAGTAGATGGATGGGTACGCCGCTGGAGCGTCGCTCCGTGCTGCGAGGTGCCGGCCTTGGTCTGGCTGGCCTCACAGGCGCGGCGCTGTTCGGGTGTGGCGGCAGCCAGTCGTCGTCAGGTGGCGAGTCCACCGGCGCCCAGGCTGGCGGTCAGGCGAGTGTCGCCGGCAGCGGTGCGCCCGCGAAGGTCACGCGTGCCGACGGCTTCGACCCGAAGCTTGGCACGGTGCCGGTCAACAACAAGAAGCTCGTCAAGGGTGGCACGTACCGCCGAGCCGGTACGGACACCTCGCGCGAGAACGACCCGGATGTCTCGATCGCCCAGGCTGACTGGGAGCTCGTCGGCGACCGCCTGGCGACGGCCAACGGCTTCAACATGAAGCTCAGCCTCGACATGCTTGCCTCGTACGAGTGGATCGACAAGCAGAACCTCGTGCTGAAGATCCGCCCGGGCATCAAGACGCACAACGTCGCCCCGTTCAACAACCGTGTCTTCACGGCGAAGGACGTCGCGTTCAACATCAAGCGCAAGGCAGGTCTGCTCGACCCGAAGCTGGCCGCAGCGAAGTACCCGCGCTACGCGCAGTTCGACGGCATCACCGACGCGGTCGCTGTGGACGACGTGACTGTGAAGGTCACGCTGTCGAAGCCGAACGGCTCGCTGATGGCGGCGCTCGCTGACCCGCGCGCCAACATGATCCCCGTCGAGATGGAGCAGATCGGGTTCAAGGACCCGATGAAGTTCGGCGCCACCGGTGCATGGATTCCGACTTCCTACGTCGATGGCACGCGCCAGACGTTCAAGGCGAACCCGGACTACTTCCGTAACTTCGACGAGGGCGCTCGCCCTGGTTGGGACAATTACGAGAAGGTCGTGATCGTCGACCGTGGCTCGCTCGTAGCGGCGTTCATCTCCGGCCAGATCGATGTCCTCAACGCGGTGCAGCCGCAGGAAGAGGCACAGGTGTTCGCGGTCAAGGGTGCGCAGAAGTCGCTCACCCCTGGCCCGACCTGGGACCACTTCGCGGTCAACCTCAAGCTGCCGCAGTTCCAGGACGACCGCGTGCGCCAGGCCTTCCAGCTGGCTCTCGACTACAAGGCGTTCTCTGACCCGCTGGGTGCCGGTTGGCTCTACGGCGGTCCGGTGCACACGATGTTCCCGGAGTCGCTGACCTCCGACGAGATCGGCAAGCTGCCCGGCTACAACGCGGCGACCAAGGCTGCTGATATCGCCAATGCCCAGAAGCTCATGGAAGCCGCTGGCTTCAAGGAGGGCGCTGGCATCAAGTTCAAGCAGATCAACTCGAGTGCTGCGTCGCTCGACAGCTCGGTCCGCTTGAAGGACATGTGGTCCAAGGCGTTCCCGAAGATGGACGTCGTAGTCTCGGCGAACAGCGACTACGCGCAGTTCACCAACGCGCTGAACTCGAGGACGTTCGAGGCTCGCTCGTACAACCACACGAGCGTGCCGGACGCCGCGCTGGACGCGTACACGTACTACCACACCAAGGGTGGTCGTAATTACCAGTCCTACTCGAAGCCGTGGGCTGACGCTGCGATGGACAAGCTGCTGCTCGCGACGACCATCGAGGAACGCAAGCAGATCGTCCAGGCCTTCGAGAAGCAGTACATCCAGGAGGGTCCGCCCCTGCTGCAGATTCGCCACCCTGCCGACAACATCGCCATCGCTGGCCACGTCGCAGGTAACGACCTCTGCATCGGCCCGTGGGCGTACAACTCCTACGGTGTCTCGCCCCGCTGGACGTGGCAGACCGAGAAGTAACCGGGCGCGGCTCGTCCGCATTCCGAGTAGTGAGGCCGGCAGCAATGCCGGCCTCACTCGTTCTCAGCGGTAGTCCACCGCATAGACGCGATCAGGCTCGATCTGAAACACTGTTCAGCGGGCCCGTAGCTCAGCGGTAGAGCAGTGGACTTTTAATCCATCGGTCCAGGGTTCGAATCCCTGCGGGCCTACCACGACGCTCAAACGCTGGCACACGCAACCATGAGGGCACGCCCCGGCATCCTGTTGTTGCTCCCGCTGCTGTTTGGCCTGGCGACTGCAGTCGTCGGCTGGTTCAGCATCGAGTTTGCGACGAACGCGGCAGCGCGTTCGTATGCATCGAGGCGCCTCAGCGCAGCGCGCCAGGTGCTGACCGACGCGCAGCGCGACCTCGATGGCGCCGCCGGTGCCTACGCCGACCTCGACGGCATGTTCGACTTCGCCACCTCGCGGAACCCGGACTTCGCGCGGCAGCAGTTCACCGAGCAGCGTCTGCGCAACCTCGATATCGACCAGATCATCGTTACCGACCTCCGAGGCAACGTGCTTGCCTCGCGCTCCGTGATCGGCCCCGGCGACCCCGGCGGCACGAGGCAGTACATCCCCACCCCGGCGAGTGCCCTGACCGGTGTGACCGAGCGCGGCAACGCCTCCGGTTGGTCGCTGAGCGATCAACCAGTGCTGATTGCGGCGCGGGCGATCCGTCCAAGTGGCGGCGGCCAGGCGTCGCGCGGCATGGTCGTCGTGGCGCGTGCGATGGACAGGTCCCGCCTCGACGCGATCAATCGCTCTTTCGATGGCAGGCTGGTGTTCTTGCCGAAGGGCGACGGTGGC
>QWQU01000056.1 GCA_003670735.1 Chloroflexota bacterium
ATGTAGACGACGTTGGCGATGATCGCGCCGAGGTAGTCGAGCGGCACCCAGAGCCGCAGCGGCATCTGGAGCGCCCCTGCCCCGAACGGCCCGAGTGTCCGGCTAACCGAGTTGAGGTGATAGCACGGGATCAGCCAGCGAGCGTGTCCGCTGACCAGCGCCTCCCCCATGCGGAGTGCCGGGCCGAGGCGCGTGCCCCGCAGTCGCTTCCCACCCCAGCGCCCGAGGCCGTACGAGAGCGTGTCCCCCAGCACGGTGCCGAGGTTGGCGACGAAGAACAGCATCGCGAGACCGGATTGCTGCTCGTGGGCGTAGGCCCCGGCCAGGAAGATCATGATGATCCCCGGCACGATCAGCCCAAGACCGACCGTGGCCTCCGCGAAGGCGGCGATAAAGACGATTGGGACGCCGTAACTGACGAAGAGGGTGTTGAGAACCAGGAAGACCTGATCCGTCACCCAGTTCACCAGGTCGTATGGTGCCCGGAGCACGTGCAGCAGCTCGTCCAGCGTTCGTGCCCCTTCATGGTCCGCCTCGGCACATGGTGAGGGGTTTGGCCCGCGTTGACCACCCGAACGGCCCCGTCTACACTTTCACGACCGCATTTTCGAGAGGTTCGCTATGTACGCCATCATCCGCACCGGCGGAAAGCAGTATCGCGTGCACGAGGGGGAAGCCATCCTCGTGGAGCGTTTGGACGCCGAGATCGGCTCTGCCGTGAACCTCGAGGTCCTGCTCGTCGAGCGTGACGGGGCTGTCACCGTGGGCGCGCCGACCGTGGCAGGCGCCTCGGTCACCGCTACCGTGTCCGCCGCCGAGCGCGCTCGCAAGGTGATCTCCTTCAAGTACAAGAACAAGACCCGGCGCCGTCAGACCATTGGTCACCGGCACCACCAGACTCGCCTGCAGATCACGTCCATCACGGGCGGCTAGGTCACCGGCGGATACGTTTCACGCGGATAGGGAAGAACCATGGCTCACAAGAAGTCCGGTGGCTCCAGCAAGAACGGTCGCGACTCGAACGCGCAGCGCCTCGGCGTGAAGAAGTTCGATGGCGAGATCGTGACGGCCGGCTCGATCCTGGTGCGTCAGCGCGGCACGCGCTTCCACCCGGGTGAGAACGTTGGTCTGGGCAACGACTTCACGCTCTGGGCTCGTGTCGACGGCTCCGTGAAGTTCCTGCCGTACGCCAAGGGCCGCCGCAAGCAGGTCACCATCATCCCCGTTGGGGCCGAGGCCTAGCCTCTCGCCCACTGTCTCGTCGGGTCGAGGCGCTGCCTCTTCCCTAGCGAGGGTTCGGAGTACGACATGAAGGCTGATATTCACCCGACGTACGTTGAGTCAGTCGTGACCTGCTCTTGCGGGCACGTCTGGAACACGCGTTCCACGAAGGCTGAGATGCGCGTGGACGTTTGCTCCGCCTGCCACCCGTACTTCACGGGGGAGCAGCGCATCGTCGACACCGCAGGCCGCGTCGAGCGCTTCCGCCGTCGCTACGCGAAGGCTGACTCGCAGACTGCGTCGACCGAGGCTTAACCGCCTCAGTCATCTCGATCCACATGAAGGGCGGCCTCCGGGCCGCCTTTCTGTTTCCCTGGATTCCTCTTCGCTCATTCGCCGCATCGTGACGTACTCGACGCGATCGTCCGAGGTGGGTGCGGCACAGCGAGTGCCACATTGCATCGCCCACACTGACGCACTGCCGTAGGCTGACCACATGGCAGCACCGACGTATGGCGGACAGGCAGTCGTCGAAGGCGTGATGATCCGCGGCGCGCGAGCCATGGCGGTCGCGGTGCGCCGCCCCGACGGCTCGATCGCATATATGTCACAGAGGCTCGGCGGCATCTATACCGGCGCGGTGCGTCGCGTCCCGCTGCTGCGCGGCATGATCGTGCTCTGGGAGACGCTGGCGCTGGGCATGCAGGCGCTGTCGTGGTCAGCCGCGATGGCCGCTGATGAGGTTGATGAGTCCGGCAATGCGAAACCGATAGGCGCAGGTGCGTGGGTCGGGATCGCCTTCTCGATGGTGTTCGGCCTCGTGCTGTTCTTCCTCCTGCCGGTGCTCGGCACCGCGTGGCTCGCGCAGTTCATGCCGAACTGGGCAGTGGTCTCACTCGAAGGATTGATCCGACTCGGGTTGCTGATCGGGTACGTGTGGCTGATCGGACGCGCCGAGGACATTCAGCGCGTGTTCCAGTACCACGGCGCCGAGCACATGACGATCCATGCATACGAGCAGGACCGCGAGCTCACCGTGCAGGCGATCCGACGCTTCCCGAAGGAGCATCCGCGCTGCGGTACGTCCTTCCTGCTGACGGTCGGCGTGGTCGCGGTCTTCGTCTTTGCGCTGCTGGGCACGCCACCGCTGTGGTGGCGCATCACCTCGCGGATCGTGCTGGTGCCGCTGATCGCAGCGATCTCCTACGAGGCGATTCGGTTCGCCGGCTTCCACTACGACAAGCCGATTGTGAGCTGGCTGTTCGCCGGCAACATCGCGCTCCAGAAGCTGACGACACGCGTGCCCGACGACGAGCAGATCCAGGTCGCGATCGCCTCGCTCCAGCGCGCGGTCGAAGCGGACACGCGCGCCAGCGCCATTTAGCCTCACCCGTACGTCACCACAATGCGCGATTGTTATCGCGCCGTTAACATGCGCCCATCGAGGCCGACCGCTGCCCCATCTCGGGGATGCGCACCGGCTCACTGGGGGCTGCTATGCCGGTCGACGCTGCACGCCTGGAGCGCACGCTCAACCCGCGCACTGTCGTGGTCGTGGGCGACAAAGGTCCGAACTACAACTGGCTGAACAACCAGAAGGGCTTCACCGGGAATCTGTACTCCGTACAGGTCGATGCGAAGGAAGTCGACGGCATCGTCGAACGTGGGTTCACCAACTTCGCGCGGCTCGCGGATGTACCGGGGCCGATCGATCTCGTGATCTGCGTGGTACCCCGCCAGGTCACACCTCGGATCATCGCTGACGCGGCCGCACTCGACGTCGCCGGCGTCGCGATGTTCACGGCTGGGTTTGCCGAAACCAAAGAGGCGACCGGGATCGAGCTGCAGCATCAGATCGTGGAGATCGCGACCAATGCGGGGATGGCGATCGTCGGTCCGAACTGCATGGGTGTGTACAACCGCCAGCTGGGCGTGAAGTTCAGCGCCGAGATGGAGACTGGCGATCGCGGGAACGTGTCGTTTATCTCCCAGAGCGGATCGATGGCGATGGCGCTCACTTCCGAGTCGCAGAAGGCTGGCCTGAAGATCGGGCGCGCGATCTCCAGCGGGAACGCGTGCGTCGTGAACGAAGCGGACTATCTCGAATACCTCGCCGGTGATCCGGACACGGAGTACATCGGGCTGTACCTCGAAGGTGTGCAGGAGGGGCAGCGCTTCTTCCGCGTGCTGCGGGAGACGACTCGCATCAAGCCGGTCGTGATCTTCAAAGGCGGTTCGACCGAGCCGGGTGCGCGCGCAACCGACTCACACACCGGAGCGTTGGGTACGCCACATCGCGTCTGGGAGTCGATGGTGCGCCAGGCGGGTGCCGTGCCAGTGGTCACACGTGACGAGCTGATCGACACCTTGCAGGCACTCGTGCGCGCTCCTGCAGCGCCTGGACGCAGCATGGCGCTGATTGCCGGTAGCGGTGGCAACTCGGTCGCGATTGGCGACGCTGCGGGCCGTGCGGGGCTCGAGGCGGCTGCATTGTCGGACGACTCGAACGCACAACTCGGCGAGTTCTTCAACACCATCGGCGGGACATTCGCGAACCCGTTTGATGTCGGCTTCACGATCGGCAACTCCGGATCAGCCGACAACCTGCCACGCATCCTCGACATTCTTGGCACTGATCCGAGCGTCGATGGTGTGCTGTACGACTTCGGCACGGGCTCGATCCATCACGTCGCGAATGACGAGGCATTCGAGCGCATCCTCGGACGCCTCGAAGCGTTCGTGCAGCAGTACCAGAAGCCGATCCTGTTCACGTGCGACCCGCGCAACAACGCGAAGACGTACGAGGCAGCTCGTAACGGGCTGCTCACGCGGGGCTTCCCCGTGTTCACCTCGTTCGATCGAGCGGCGCAGGCGTATGCGCATGCCACCGAGTATTGGACGAATCGTCGCGACCGCGAGCGATGGGCCGCGACGAGCTAAGCGCGCTCGATCAGGTCCGGCAGCTCGGTGAGCGCCGCGATGCGATGGATGCTCTCGTCGTGTACCGCACTCGAACGATCGAGGAGCACGCCATACATCCCAACTGCCTGAGCGGGACGCACGTCGTTGTCGACGCGGTCGCCGACCATCAGCGCGGCCGAGGGCGCGACCGAGAAGCGCTCCAGCGCGAGCTCGAAGAAGCGCGGATGCGGCTTAGATACGCCGATCAGCGGCCCTAGATGCGTGTCGGCGAGGTAGCGGCCGATGCCCGCCTGATCGAAGTCGGCGTTGGCGTTCGAGGCGGCAATCAACGTGACGCCCATGTCGACGAGCGCCTGCAAGGCCTCATGTACGTCGGGGTAGACCTGCAGGGTCTCCTCGTACGTGCGATCGGTGACGTCGGTCACGGCGCGCACGCACTCCTCGAGGGATACGCCGCATGGCGTGAGTGTTCGGGTCACGGCTTCGCGGAACTGCACGGCTGGGGACTCCGCACGGAAGGCTGGCTCAGCCATCACGGCGCGTCGGGTCTGCTCGAGCGCGCGAGGCGCGATCTCCTCGCCGGCGAACTCGGACGTTCGCACAGCGGCGGCGCGGAGGGCCGCGCCCATGGCGCCATTGATGTCGAGGAGCGTGCCGTCGACGTCGAGGAAGACATGCGAGACGCGATAGCGCTCGCTGTGCTGTCCCGGACTAGGCGTCAAGGTTGCGCAGCTCCCCGGTCGTGAAGTCGAGCGACCGGTAGTAGCAGTTGCGCGGCTCACCCGCCTCGTTCTTGGTGTGGCAGATGCCGCCGCGCTCCGGGCGCACCTTGTAGACGAGCGAGTTCTGCTCGCAGTTCACGAGCACATCGAGCAGCTCGAACGTCTCGCCCGAGGTCGCGCCTTTGCGCCACAGCTCGTTGCGCGAGGTGCTCCAGAAGACGGCGATGCCCTCTTCGATCGAAGTGCGTAGGGCCAGCTCGTTCACGTAGGCGACGAGGATGACCTCGTTGGTGTCGGCGTTCTGCACGGCACAGGGGAGCACACCGCCGACCTTCGCGACCTGTTCCAGCTTCGTGAAGTCGAGGGTGAGCGCGGAGCCTTCCTCGAGCGCGTTCGTCGTGGTCATCGTTTGGCCTCCGCCTAGCTGTCAGATGCGGGACGGGGCGGGCGAATCGGGATGCCTCGACTCGCGAGCTCGTCTTTGATCGATGCGATCGTGTAGGTGCCAAAGTGGAAGATCGAGGCGGCAAGCACCGCGTCGGCGGCGCCCTCGGTCAGCGCGTCATAAAGGTGGTCGGCGGTGCCCGCACCACCCGAGGCGATCACGGGCACATCGACGGCGTCCGCGATCGCTCGGAGCAGCTGCAGGTCGTAGCCGCGCTGGTGGCCGTCCGAGTCCATCGAAGTGACCAACAACTCGCCAGAGCCGCGCTGGACGGCCTCGCGTGCCCACTCGATGGCGTCGCGGCCGGTGGGGGTGCGCCCGCCGTGGACGAACACCTCCCACTGCGGGGCGTCCGGCGATGTGTTGGGGACGCGCTTCGCGTCGACAGCGGTGACGATGCACTGCGAGCCGAAGCGGTAGGCGCCCTCGGAGATCAGCTCGGGGCGTTCGATCGCGGCGGTGTTCACCGAGACCTTGTCGGCGCCAACCTCGAGCATGGTGCGCATGTCCTGCGTGGTGCGGATGCCGCCACCGACGGTGAGCGGGATGAAGACCTGGTCAGCGGTCCTCGCGATCATGTCGTACACGCTCGTGCGGTTGTCGCTCGAGGCGGTGATGTCGAGGAAGACAAGCTCGTCGGCACCGCCTCGGTCGTACAGCGCAGCGAGCTCCACAGGGTCGCCGGCGTCGCGCAGCTCGACGAAGGAGATGCCTTTCACGACGCGGCCGTTGTCGACATCGAAGCACGGGATGATGCGCTTCGTCAGCATCAGGCCGTTACCTCAAGCGCTTCGCGGAGGTCGATGTCGCCGGTGTAGAGTGCGCGGCCGATGATCGCGCCCTCGACGCCGCAGTCGTTGAGGGCGCGCAGATCCTCGACGCGGGAGACGCCTCCGGCGGCGATGACGTGCATCGCGGTCTCGCTCGTGATGCGCGAGTACGCCTCGAAGTTTGGTGAGCCGGCGACGCCGTCGCGGCTGATGTCGGTGAAGACGATGCGCTGCACGCCAAGCTCCGAGAGCTCGCGGATGAACTCGATGGCATCGAGGTCGGTGGCTTCCGTCCAGCCTTCCAGGCTGACTCGGCCATCGCGCGCATCGACGGAGACGATGAGGCGCTCGGCGGCTTCGTCAACGACGGCACGCAACAGCGCGCGGTCCTTCACGGCGGCGGTACCCATCGCGATGCGGTCGAGGCCGCCCGCGACCATGCCGCGGAACGCCTCGAGGGTGCGGATGCCGCCGCCGGTCTGCACGGGACACTGCACACCGCTCGCGATCGCGCGCACGAGCGCGTCGTTCACAGGGTGGCCGTCCTTCGCGCCGTCCAGGTCGACGACGTGAATGCGGCGCGCGCCCAGCTCGGCCCAGCGGCGGCCGGCGGCGACTGGATCGTCCTCGAACACGGTCTCGCGGGCATAGTCGCCCTGGGTGAGCCGCACGCAGCGACCACCTCGAATGTCTACGGCGGGAATGACGTCCATGGCTGCTCTCGTCAGGCGGTCGCGGTGGCCGGAGCGATCGAGCCCTGCTCGAGCGCCAGGCGCAGGAAGTTGGCGTAGAGGCGCAGGCCGTCTGTGCCGGACTTCTCGGGGTGGAACTGGGTGGCGAGGAGGTTGCCGCGGCCGACGACCGACGGGAACGTGACGCCCTCGTATTCCGTCTCACCGACGATCACGGCTGGGTCGACGGGGCGGGCGTGGTAGGAGTGCACGAAGTAGAAGTAGCTGTCCGCGGGGACGCCCTCGAACACCGGGTGCGGGTTCGCCAGGCGGACGGTGTTCCAACCCATGTGGGGCACGGTGAGGCCCTGCGGGAAGCGCACGATGCGTCCGCCGAGGACACCCAGGCACTGGTGCTCCCCGCCCTCCTCTGAGAGGTCGAACAGGGCCTGCATGCCCATGCAAACGCCCAGGAAGGGTCGTCCAGAGGCGATGTACTCGCGGATTGGGTCGACAAGGCCACCGGCGTTGAGGTTGGCCATGGTGTCGGCGGCGGCGCCCACGCCGGGGACGATGAGCGCACGGGCGGACTCGATCGCGGCAGGGTTGGCGGTGACCTCGGCGTCCACGCCGGTACTGGCGACCGCGCGCGCGACGCTGCGCAGGTTGCCCGCTCCGTAGTCGACGATCACGACGTCTGGCACGCCACTGCCCTTCTTGCAGACCACCTCGAACGTTGTCGCGAGATCCCAGTGTACCAACGGAGCCTGCGGAGCGACCTCGATATAATCGAGGTCTATGACGTCCACTGATACCCAACGCAGCCTCGAGGACGCGCGACTCGCGGTCGAAGAGCTGCGGACCCAGATCCGGTACCACGAGTATCGATATTATGTCCTCGACGCCCCCGAGTTGGGCGACGAGCAGTTCGACGCGCTCGTCCGCGAGCTGAAGGCGCTCGAGGAGCAGTTCCCCGAGCTGATCACCCCCGACTCCCCCACCCAGCGCGTGTCCGGTGAGCCCTCCCCTGCCTTCGGCGTGGTCGAGCACCGCGAGCCGATGCTATCGCTGGGCAACGTGTTCAGCGGCGACGAGCTGCGCACCTGGTACGCCCGTGTCGCGCGCCTCCTCGAACGTGACGACTTCGCTCTGGTCTGTGAGCCCAAGATCGACGGGCTCGCGATGTCGGTGATCTATCGCGACGGTGCGTTCGTGGTCGGCGCGACAC
>QWQU01000057.1 GCA_003670735.1 Chloroflexota bacterium
CGATGGCGGCGGTGGCGATGCCGCGCGCGGCGAACCAGTCGCGGTCGCGCCCACCGGCCGAGTCCTTCGAGCCGCTGCCGCCGTGGCCGAGCAGCACGAGCGGCCAGGGGCCGGGCGTCGAGGGCGTCCAGAGCACGCCAGGCACGAGCCCGTTTGCACCGTCGACGGTGAAGCGCCGCTCCAGCACGCCACTGTCGAGTGTGCTCGTTGCGCTGATGTTGATGGTCATGCCGTCACCCCCGTGCTTGCGGCGGGATTGTACGGCGGCGGGGCGAGGATGAGCGGCTCGCACTAGCGAGCCGCGCTCACCTCTGTGACTTCGAAGGCGAATTGCTCGATGACCGGGTTCGAGAGCAGCTGCTCGCACATGGAGCGCACGGCGGTCTCGGCGGCGGCCGCGGAGTCGGCCTCGACGGTGACTTCGATGCGCTTGCCGACGCGGACGCCGCGCACGCCGGCGAAGCCGAGCGTCTGGAGGCCATCGCGCACGGCGAGGCCCTGTGGGTCGTTCACCAGCGGTTTCAGCATGACGTTGATGCGGGCGATGTAGTCGGCCATCGGTGTGTCCTCGGTCTCTCGTTTGCTGGCTAGTCGGGGAGGGGGGTGCCGGTCACGCGTCGGAACGCCTCGAGATAGCGCTCGGAGGTGGAGGCGACGACGTCGTCGGGCAGCATGGGGCCGGGTGGCTGCTTGTTCCAGCCGGACGCCTCCAGCCAGTCGCGGAGCGGCTGCTTGTCGAAGGAGGGCTGGTCGCGGCCGACCTGGTACTGGTCGAGCGGCCAGAAGCGCGACGAGTCCGGCGTCAGGCACTCGTCGATGAGGGTGACCTCGCCGTTGAGCATGCCGAACTCGAACTTCGTGTCGGCGATGATGATGCCGCGCTCGAGTGCGATGTCCGCCGCGTAGCGGTAGAGCGCGAGTGCGCGCAGCTTCATGACGTTGGCGCGCTCCTCGCCGACGAGCTTCACGACTTCCTCGTAAGAGATCGGCTCGTCGTGGCCGGCTTCGGCCTTCGTGGAGGGGGTGAAGATCGGCTCGAAGAGGCGGTCGCACTGCTGCAGACCCTCAGGCAGCTTCACGCCGCTGACGAGACGACCGGCCTTGTAGTCGGCCCACGCGGAGCCGGCGAGGTAGCCTCGGACGACACACTCCACGGGCAGCGGCTCGGCGCGGTGCACGACCATCGAGCGGCCGAACAGCGTTTCGTCGTCGATGCCGTACTTCGCGGCGTTCGAGGCGTCGAGCGCCTCGATCATGTGGTTGGGGACGACGGCCGCAGTGCGGTCGAACCAGTAGGACGAGAGGCGCGTGAGCACCTCGCCCTTGCGCGGGATGCCGTTCGGCATCACGACGTCAAAGGCTGACATGCGGTCGGTGGCGACCATCAGCACGCGGTTGTCCGGCAGCGCATACATGTCGCGCACCTTGCCGCGGCTGATCAGGTCAGGCCGGTCCGTTGTGAGTAGTGCCACCATGTCCTCCATTACTCGCAGCAGCGATTCGCTGGAAGGTTGTCCATTCTCGAGTGACGCACCGACGCGCTGTAGGCGTTCCGCGAGTCGTTGCTGCGTCGCGATCGTCGCACGCGTCTGTGCGAGATGCTTGGCAACCACGTCACGCAGGTCGCGAGGCGACTCCAGCTGCTCACGGATTGCCGCGAGCCCCAATCCGATCCGCCGCAGCACGAGCACCTCGTACAGTCGCGCCACATCGGCGCTCGAGTAGACGCGGTGCCCAGCCTCGGTACGACTCGACGGCGCCAGCAGGCCTTCGTGCTCGTAGTGCCGCAGGGCGCGGGTGGTGAGACCCGTTGCCACTGCCAGCTCTCCGATGCGCCACGTCCGAGCCTCCATCAACCCTCCGAGTCGAACGTAGGACTTAACGCTGCGTCATCTGCAAGCGGTGTCCCTCGACTCGTCTATCTTGGCTAGAGCAGGCCGATCCGCTTGAACGACGCGTCGACGTGGACGAGGTATGCGCGGTAGTCGAACACCTTGTCGAGGGCGGCCTGGTCGAGACGACCGGTGACCTCGGGGTCGGCTTCGAGCAGGCCACGGAGCGGCGTCTGTGCGTCCCATGCGGTCATGGAGTTGCGCTGCACGATCTTGTAGGCAGCCTCGCGGCTCATGCCGGTCTCGATCAGTGCGAGCAGCACCTTCTGTGAGAAGACGAGACCCTGCGTGCGCTCCAGGTTTTGCTGCATGCGCTGCGGGTAGACGACCAGGCCGTCCATCACGCCGGTGAAGATGTGCAGCATGTACGCGAGCAGGCCAGTCGCGTCCGGGAGCACGATGCGCTCCGTGCTGGAGTGCGAGATGTCGCGCTCGTGCCAGAGCGCGACGTCCTCGAGGCCTGCGGTGGCGTAGCCGCGCAACGTGCGCGAGAGGCCACAGACGCGCTCGCAGAGCTCGGGGTTGCGCTTGTGAGGCATCGAAGACGAGCCGGTCTGTCCGGCGGAGAAGGGCTCCTCAGCTTCGAGGATCTCGGTGCGCTGCAGGCCGCGGATTTCGAGCGCGAACTTCTCGAGCGATGCGCCGACGCCGGCGAGCACCGAGAGGTAGTAAGCGTGGCGGTCGCGCTGGATGATCTGTGTCGTTACGGGCGCGACCTTCACACCGAGGTGCTTGCAGGCGTCCTCTTCGACTTCGGGTGGGACGGTGGCGTGGGTGCCGACGGGGCCGGACATCTGGCCGACGGCGATCGTCTCGCGAGCCTCGCGCAGGCGGTGCTCGTGACGGGCAATTTCGTCGACCCACACGGCAAGCTTGAGGCCGAAGGTCGTCGGCTCGGCGTGCACGCCGTGGGTGCGGCCGACGCAGATCGTGTCCTTATGCGTCAGCGCCTGGCGTGCAACGACCTCGCGCAGCTTCGTGAGCTGGGTGAGCAACAGGTCAGCGGCGGCCATCATCTGCAGGCTGGTCGCGGTGTCCCACACGTCCGAGGACGTGAGGCCGAGGTGGATCCAGCGTGACTCAGGACCGAGCGAGTCAGCGACGGAGCGCATGAACGCGGTGACGTCGTGGTGCGTCTCCGCGATGTACTGCTCGATGTTCGCGACGTTGATCTTGGCGTTGGCCTTGATCAGGTCAGCGTCGGCACGCGGCACCTCGCCGTGATCGGCCCAGGCCTGCACGACGGCGATCTCGACGTCGAGCCACTTCTGGAACTTGTAGTCCTCGGTCCAGATCTCCGTCATCTCGGGACGGCTGTAGCGGGGGATCATCGGCGGCTCTCCAACGTAGGCAGTGTCTTAGACGAGGTCACCGAGGAACTCCTCGCGCGGTGGCGAAAAGGCCTCGATGAGGATCGCGGGCGTGAGGGCGACGACGTGATGCACGACGCCACCGGGAATCATGTAGGCATCGCCGGCTTCGAGATCAGTCACGACGCCACCGACGGTGATGCGGATGCGACCTTCGCGGACGCTGCCGCCTTGCTCGTGCGGGTGGGTGTGCTCGGGAACCTCGTTGCCTTCGGTGATGGCGATCTCGACAAGCATCAGCTTGTCGCCTGAGGCGAGCGTGCGGCGTGTGACACCGGGGAAGGCGTCGACGGTGCGAATCACGTTCGCGCGGCGCTCGAACGGTGCGTGCTCGTGCTCGTTTGTCATGCTCAGCCTGCCACTCTCGAAATCATCGGGTCAGGGCCGATCAACAGCTGCGCCATCGTGCGACTTGCGGCGTCACGCTCGTACTGGTCGCCGAACAGGGCCCACATCATCTCCGAACCGTCCGGGGTCGTCTCGGCCACCTCGCGTGCGAACTCGCGGGCAGCGGCCTCGAGGGCAACGCGCTCGGGGTCGATCATCTCGGCGGTGATCTCTGGCGGTCGGACGTTGCGGATGATCAGCTCCCGGTTGCCGTCGAGGCCAAACAACACTTCCTCGACCATCGAGCTGCGGCCGAGACCCCACGAGGCGATGTAGTGCAGGCATGGCAACGGCTGCGGGCGGTCCGGCATTGTCGGCAGCGCCTCGAGGTCGATCGAGCGGCGGCACTCGCGCATCGGGCAGCGCACGGTGTGAGGCATCAGCGCACCGTTTCTTGTTGGTTTGGCAGTGGCTGGTTGGCCGTGGCGCCGATGTCGGTGCGGTAGTGCGCGCCATCGAAGTGAATGCGGAGCACGTTGTCGTAGGCGCGCGCGCTCGCGGCCTCCACGGTGGGGCCGCTGGCGACGACGCAAAGCACGCGGCCACCGGCGGTGCGGAGCACGCCAGCCTCGTCGCGCTGCGCGCCAGCCATGAAGACCTGCACGTCGCTATCAACGTCGCCGACGCCGGTGATCTCGGCGCCAGTCTCGTAGTCGCCGGGATAGCCCCCGGAGGCCATCATCACGCCGACCGTTGCGTCCTCGGACCACTCGACGGGGACCTCGGCGAGACGGCCGTGGGCGGTCGCGTCACAGATCGCGAGCAAGTCGGAGCGCAGGCGAGGCATGAGCGCCTCGGTCTCCGGGTCGCCAAAGCGGCAGTTGAACTCGACGACCTTCGGGCCGTCAGCGGTCAGCATCAGGCCGGGATAGATGATGCCCTGGAACGTGCGACCATCCGCCGCGATCGCCTGCAGGATGCGCTCGGTGACGCCAGTGCGAATCTCGTTCGCGATCGCAGGGTCGAGCCAGCCGGGCGGCGAGTAGACGCCCATGCCGCCAGTGTTGGGGCCCTGGTCGCTGTCGAAGACGGGCTTGTGGTCACACGAGAACGGCATGTGGCGCACGGTAACGCCGTCGGTGAACGCGTGCGCCGAGGTCTCACGACCGCGCATGCGCTCCTCGATCACCACGCGCGAACCAGCGGCACCGAAGTGGCCGTTGACCATCGCATTCTCGATTGCCTGCAGTGCATCCTCGACGGTGTCGCAGACGGTGACACCCTTACCCGCGGCGAGGCCATCGGCCTTCACGACGCATTCGAAGCCCCCCGCGAAGATCGTACGTGCGAAGTCGCGAGCCTCCCATGCATCCTCGAAACCACGTGAGCCAGCGGTGGCAATGCCAGCGGACTGCATGAGCTGCTTCGCGTAGGTCTTCGACCACTCGAGCTCATGTGCGGCGCGGGTGGGACCGAAGGTCGGGATGCCGGCGGCTGTAAGACGGTCAACCACGCCGGCGGCGAGTGGATCCTCGGGGCCGACGATCACGAGGTCGGCTTTAATCTGCTCGGCGTGACGCAGCACCTCGTCGGGATCGGCGGCGCGGAGCGAGACGTTCTCGCCGTAGTCGCTGGTTCCGGCATTGCCCGGACCGATCCACAGCTTGTCGAGCAGCGGTGATTGCGCGAGGCGCCACGCGAGCGCGTGCTCACGACCGCCACCGCCGAGTAGCAAGACACGCAGGCTCATTCGTGCGATTCCAGGCGGGCTACTCCCACTCGATCGTGCCGGGCGGCTTGGAGGTGATGTCGTAGACGACACGGTTCACCTCGGGAACTTCGTTCACGATGCGCGTCGAGATGCGCGCGAGCAGGTCGTAGGGGAGACGCGCCCAGTCGGCGGTCATCGCGTCCTCGGCATTCACGCAGCGCAGCGCGATGCAGTAGCCGTACGTGCGGAAGTCGCCCTGCACGCCGACGGTCTTGGTGTCGGTGAGCACGGCGAACGACTGCCAGAGGTCGTAGTACATCGACGCGTTCTTAATCTCGTCCATCACGATCCAGTCGGCGGCACGGAGCACATCGAGCCTGTCTCGAGTGACCTCACCGATCACGCGGATCGCGAGGCCGGGGCCGGGGAACGGCTGGCGGTAGACCATCTCGTCGGAAAGCCCGAGCTCCTTGCCGACGCGTCGTACCTCGTCCTTGAAGAGGTAGCGCAGCGGCTCGATGAGCGTGAACTGCATATCGGTTGGCAGGCCGCCGACGTTGTGGTGCGTCTTGATCTTCACGGCCGCGCTGCCGCCGCTCGAGGCGGACTCGATGACATCGGGGTAGGTCGTGCCCTGGCAAATGAAGTCCACTTTGCCGAGCTTGTCGGCTTCGGCTTCGAAGACGCGGATGAAGAGCTCGCCAATGCGCTTGCGCTTGGTCTCGGGGTTCGTGATCTCGACGAGCTCGCCAAGGAAGCGATCCACGGCATCGACGTGCAGCAGTCGCATCGCCATCTGCTCGCGGAAGGTCGTGACGACTCGCTCGGGCTCCTGCGCTCGCATCATGCCGTTGTCGACAAAGATGCAGGTCAGCTGGTCGCCGATCGCGCGATGCACGAGGGTGGCCGCAACGGCGGAGTCGACACCACCGGAGAGCGCGCAGATCACCTTGCCGTCGCCGACGCGCTCGCGAATGTTCTTCACCGACTCCTCGATGAAGTTCGCAGCGGTCCAGTCACCGGCGCAGTGCGCGACGTTGAACAGGAAGTTCTGCAGCAGCTGATCGCCTTGCGGCGTGTGCACGACTTCCGGGTGGAACTGAATGCCGAGGTGTCCCGCAGCGTCAGCCATCACGGCGACCGGCGAGGACTCGGACTGCGCGATCGAGCGGAAGCCGGGCGGTAGGTCGACGACCTGATCGCCGTGCGACATCCACACAGGCATCGAAGCGGGCAGGCCGCTCAGCAGTGGGTTCTCGGCGTCGGAGACGGTGATGACCGCGTGTCCGTACTCGCGGTGAGCGGCGGGCGCGACGCGGCCACCGAGCGTGTGCGCGAGCAGTTGCATGCCGTAGCAAATGCCGAGCACCGGCAGCTGCGAGGCGATCACAAACGCGGGCAGCGTTGGCGCGTCAGGCTCGTACACGGAGGCAGGGCCGCCGGAGAGTACGAACGCCTTGATGCGCAGGTGGTTGAGGTTCTCCGGCGTCGTGTCCCACGGGACAAGCTCGGAGTAGACGCCGGCCTCGCGGATGCGCCGCGCGATCAGCATCGAGTACTGCGAGCCGTAGTCGAGGACGACGACTGCTTCGGGGGCGTTGGGTGCCGGTGTGAAGATGTTGCCTGGCTCACGCGCACCGGCGATCTCGAGGTACGCACCGACCTCGGTATCTCCGGAAGTGCGGATCCGCGGCGCCGTACCGGCGGCTGCCTCTGTCGATTCGACCATGGCGACCTGGTTCCGAGGGGGAGGGACCTCTAGAGGCTGATCCTATGCGGGCTCTATAGTCGGGTCAACGAATCCAGCAGCCTCGGACGCCTCTTTTGCGCCGCCAGGCCGTGTCATTGCAGTGCCATTGGCGGGAGCTGCGGCATGCCCATCGTTGGCCCAGACCGTATCGACGAGGTGATCGACGCCCTGAATCGAGGGTTGCTGGTCGGCATGCCGACCGACACGGTCTATGGCCTCGCCGCCCGAGCGAACGATCCGGAGGCGGTTGCGGGGCTCGGCCAGCTCAAGGGCCGGAACCCGAACCAGCCGGTGGCAGTGCTCTTTGATGACGTACGAGATATCGACCCCTATATCCGCGCGAGCAACGCGTTCGTCAGGTTGTCTGCCTTCTGGCCAGGGCCGCTGACGCTCGTCGTACGGGCGCGGCATTCGAGCGCCGAGCGCTTCCTGGCGACCGAAGAGGGCACGATCGGGGTGCGCCAGCCGGCGGACGACCTCGCGCGGCAGCTGATCCGAGGCGCCGGCGGCGTGCTGGCCGTGACGAGCGCGAACTGGACGGGCGAGCCAGCGGCGACCAGCGCTGCTGAGGTGGCCGCCGCGTTCGGGGAGTCGATGTTCGTGCTCGATGGTGGGGTGCGGGCGACTCAGTCTGCCTCGACCGTGGTCGATGTCACCGACGATGAGCCGAAGGTGCTGCGCGAGGGGCCGCTCTCGAGCGCTGACCTCGGCATCGATAGCGGCTCGTGACGCCATTTCGTCCGCCGAGTCTGAA
>QWQU01000058.1 GCA_003670735.1 Chloroflexota bacterium
CGTGATGTGCGAGGAGCGACCCATGTTCAGGCCACCCTCGTTGTGGTTCATGATGTAGATCGGCTTCTGCTTCAGGTCACGCGCGCGCTCGGCGCTCGTGATGATGAAGGCGCCCGCCGCGTTCACCGGTCGGTCGTAGTCCCAGATCTTCGCCGGCCACGTGATCGGACGCGCGTCGGCGTACTCCTCGGTGGTGAGACCCGACGC
Organism: Chloroflexota bacterium; assembly: GCA_003670735.1. Lineage (GTDB taxonomy): Bacteria > Chloroflexota > Dehalococcoidia > UBA2979 > UBA2979 > RH-chloro-G1. The sequence continues at coordinate 208 of QWQU01000058.1, forward strand.
GCCGTTCTGGGTGTAGTAGCCCCAGCTCGTCATCATCCCGTTGCGGTGCTCGTTGAGGATCATCGGCGCCATCAGGTCGTCCCACTCGCCGCCGTACTTCCGCAGATACTGGCGCAGCGGGATCGTCGTGAAGAGCTGGAGGTCGATCACATTGCCGCCCCAGGGGAAGTTCCACTGCGAGGGGCCGGCCGCGTGGTCCTGTGCGCTCGCGCCACCTCGGCGGTACCGACCTTCGAGGTTGTTCGCGGTGTAGATGTAGAGCGCGTAGTCACACTTGCCCTGTGCGACGGCCTCGGCCGCCATGCCCAGGCCCTCACCGATGTCCGGCACCTGGTCGGGCGCGTACTGCACGCCGTTCAGCTCGGACCAGTACTTCCGCAGCCAGTTATTCGTGACGATCGTCAGACCGTCTTCCGAGTCATACGGCGCGTCGAAGTACGGACGCGACGGCCCCCACGAGGCGGACGAGCCGCTGGCAGCGCCGGCCATGTTGTTCGGGCACATCAACAGCCCGTCGATCTGTGAGGCGTCCAGCCCTGCGTCCTCGAGTGCGCGCTCCGCAGCGAGCTTCGAGTACGCGCCGAGCGTCTTGTCCATCGAGACGCCGTCCCAGCGGCGGTCGACCGGCGACATGCCCCAGCCGACGATCGCGACCTTGCCGCGGTGCGGCCACACGCCGAGTCCATCCTGATCGCGACGCCAGTTCATATCCGTGGTCATGAGCGTTGTCCTTCGCTACGAGATACCGAGGTCGAGTGCGGGCGCTATTGAGCGCGACGCCACTCGTGGATCAGGCTGCCGTCGGGGAGCTCTTCGAACATCACTTCGACCGCGGCGCCCACGGGCACCTCGAATGGTGCTTCGCCCGGCATGTTCGAGAAGAAGTTGATGCGCGGGTCCTCGTCGAGCGTGACGATCGCGAGGTTGATCGGCTGGTCGGGCCCGCGATAGGGCAGGTGCGTGTCCTGCAGCACGACGAACTCCAGCACGTGACCCTTGCCGTTGGTCTCGTGCCAATCGAGCTTGTCACTGCCGCAATCCTGGCAGGCGGCCTTCGGCGGGTACTGCAGCGTGTTGCACGCGCTGCACTGCTGCACCAGCAGCTTCTGCTGCTGCACGGCGTCCCAGAATGGCTGGCTCAACTCATCTGGCGTAGGGATCAGCTTCGGCACGTCGGCCTCCATCCATGCACCGGCACAACGCCGGATATCGAGGCGAGAACAGGCGTCGAGGCACGCTCGCCGCACGCCCGGGAGCATACCTCGCCACGGCATGCCTGAGCCGTGGGCGGGGCTGTGCGACGCCGTAGAATTGCCTCGATCGTTCGAGTGCTGAGAAGAGGTGAGTGCGTGGTCCAGATCATCAAGCCCGGCGACCGTGACCACTCGACCGCACAGACCCCCGGCATGAGCCGCGAGGCTGGTGTCTGCGCCGACCTGACCGGCGCGCAGGGCCTCTGGATGGGCGTCGGTCACAACGAGCCCGGCGCGCACTCCGGCACGCATCACCACGGCGAGTCCGAGTCAGGCATCTACGTGCTGTCGGGGCGAATGCGCTTCCGCTGGGGCGAGCACCTGGAGCACGTCGCGGACGCCGAGCCTGGCGACTTCATCTTCGTGCCGCCGTTCGAGGTACACCTCGAAGAGAACCTGAGCGCCGCCACCGAGGCGTCGTTCGTCCTCGCACGCAACACCTCAGAGGCGATCGTCGTGCCTGTTGAAGACCCGCGCGAGGCGGGCTCCGAGGGCGACGCGACTACGCGTTAGCCGGCTCGCGCCACTGTGCCTCAGTGCGGCGCACCTTGCGCCAGTCCGACAGCGACATCATCTGGTCGTCGGCCGGGTACGCGTCGCGATAGGCCTCGGCGAACACCTCGCGCACATACGCGCGCTGCTTCGAGGTGAGGCGGTTTGGCAGCGTGCCATCGGACTTGCGCCACTGCAGGAACACCGAGTCTTCCGGGCAGAGCAGCATGTCCACCCACGTGCAGAGCCGCTGGTACTTCGTGTTGAGCAGGATGTACGCGCCCTTCGCCAGGTCGCGCGGGTAGCGCTGCTCCTTCACTGGGAACGTGTCGCAGGGAGGCGGCCGCTTGGTCTGCCAGATCGCGCAGCGCGTTGTGCCATCCTCGACGTGGCCGAGTGCGGCGCAGATGAACGGCGGCGCCGTGTCGACGTCCTCGTCTTTCTCACGCCACGCCCGGGGCTTGCCGGTCGCGGTCAACGGAATGATCAGCGGTTCGCCGCCATTGAGGTTCGCCCATTGGTTCTTGCGAATGCCGCCGAAGGTGTAATCGCGAATGTCCGCCGTGTCGGCGTCATGCGAGCCGCAGCACTGCCCACACATATTGCACTCGAGGGACTGCGCCTCAGCGAGCGTGACGAAGCGAGTGCCGGCGGGGGGGTCGGAGTAGGTCGCGTCGTAGTCGTAGAGCTCGGGCTCGTCCTTAGCGCGCTGTGCCTGCAGCCACCGAAACGTGCGATTGATCCCGGCCATCCGCTGCCCCGTTCCATCCTCGAACGCCTCGCGACGGCTTCATTCTAGGCCGCGATCGCGGCAGCCGCTGCCGTCCGCGTGAAGGTCTATGATGGCGCCATGAAGTTCTGTCCCTACTGCGGTACGCCACTAGTCGAGTTGTACGAGGGCGGCCGCATGCGCCCGATGTGCCCCGCGGAGGGCTGCGGGTTCAAGCACTACGGCGATCACTCAATCGGCACGGGTGCGGTCGTACTGCGTGGCGACTCGATCCTGTTGGTTGAGCGCCGCACCAACACGCGCAGCTGGTGGCAGATCCCCGGCGGCTACGTCGAGATCGACGAGGAGATCCAGCCCGCGATCGAGCGCGAGGTGCTGGAGGAAGCGGGCATCGAGGCGCGCGTGCAGGAGGTCGTGGGCTTCCGCCACGCCGCTGGCCTGCAGCCCGAACGGCCCGTCTCCAACATCTACGTGATCTTCAAGCTCGAGGCGATCTCCGGTGAGCCGCGCCCCGACAACGACGAGACCTTCGATGCTGGCTTCTTCACGCTCGAGCAAATCGAGGCGATGCCAACGGTCTCATCCATGTCGCGCTGGGCGATTGAGCTCGTACTAGCGGAGCAGCACCCCGGCTTCCAGCTCGAGCCGTTCCGCGAGGGATTGACTCGCCCCGGTAACACGCTCTACGGACGCGCTCGTTAGCTCGTCTCGCCCTGCGCGCGTAGCTCTGTCGACGAGATATCGAGGCGGAAGTCCGGCAGCGCCTGGAACAGGTCGCGGAACTCCGCAGGCACCTCGTCCGGCTCGAACGTGTGGAACTCGTCGTCCACGAGTCGCCCAGCGACCACGAATCGGCAGTCGAGGTCGCGCATTTCACGCAGCGCGGACTGCATCGCCTCAACGCTGTCGTAGTAGCGCGGCTCCAGCAGCCGCACGAACGTGTCCCAGCCCAGCACGAACACCGAGCTGGGCAGCGCGCGTGCCTTCTCGATAAATCGTGGCGCCCGAGTCAGCACGATCGACGCAAAGCCCTCGAACTGCTCGAGGCGTCGAGTCACCTCGTCGGCATCGAGCGCTGGCTTGTCCACGTTGGTCACCGATAGCTCGAACACCACGAGGCGGCCCGTGAGCTCGTTCGCAGCGTCGGCGATCCCGATGTGACCGTCGTGCAGTGGATTGAACGAGCCAGGGAACACGACGATCGACCGAGGCACCTCGAACGTGACGCCGCCGTCCGGATCGACGAGCAGTGGCCGCGCGTCATCGCCAGCCAGCCATCCTTTGAGTGTCGCGTCCGTCACGCCGGCCGCCAGTGCATTGCAGCGCGTGCTGCTGCCTGCTCGTGCTCGCTCTTCTCGGCCCAGCGCTGCAAGAACTCGTCGCCAACCACGGTGCGTGCGAGCGCCCACGTCAGTGGCTCGGCCGCGCTCAGCGTGACCTGCTCGCGCACCGCGCACAGGAATGTCAGTGCATCGCCGAGGTCGTACGTCTCGATCACCTCGCAGGCCACGCGCCCGACGCCGCCCGGGAACCATGGGTCGCCGTGCGCGTCGAGCTCGCACGCCACGTCGTGCAGCTTCTGTCCGTCGCGCCCGCTGCGCAGCCCGAGCGGTTCGAGCAAGCCCGCCTGCTCGCTGCTCAGCACCGTGACCGAGAGTGTGCCAGCCGCCTCGACCAGCTCGGTCGTGTAGTTCGTTTTTGAGAGGTTCACGAACAGCCGCGGCTGGTCCGGTACGATCGAGGCGCCAAACACCGAGACGCAGATCTGCGCGTTCGGCCTGCTCGCGTCATGCGATCCGACCGCCGTCATCGGCGTCCAGAAATGCGAGAGCACGCCGCGCGCGCCGCGCGGCGCTTCCGAGGTCACGACGCGTCGCTCACGAGGAACGCGTGCAGCTCTTCGAGCGCCTGCTGCGCGATGTGCTGCATCACCTCGAGCCGCGTACCCGGCAGCACGTGCGACGTAACGGATGACCTCGAGGCTGACGCGACGCCAATCACCACCGAGCCGGCGGGCTTCGAGGAGCGATGGTTGCCAATTGGCCCGGCGATGCCACTCTCGGCAACGGCATAGGTCGCGCCGGTCTGCTCACGCATGCGGTGTACGAGCTCTTCGACGAACTCGGCGCTGACCGCACCATGCGCGGTACCCAACTCAGCGGCACGAGGTGCGATCGTTGCTTTGGCCGCAGCTGAGTAGGCGATCGAGCCACGCTCGAACCATCGCGACGCGCCGGGGACGCTCAACAGGCGCGCCGCGATCAACCCGCCGGCTGACGTCTCGACGACTGCGAGCATCGCGTCGCGCGCGACGAGCAGGTCGCCAATCGTGGCTGCGAGCGTGTCGTCATCTCGTGGGTACACGCTCGCAGTCTACAGAACGGCCAGCTATTGGCCCGGCCGCGCGAACACGACATGCATCACGGCGTCCGAGGAGGCGTGCTCGCGAACCTCGAGGTCGTTCGGGCCGTCGTCCGGCTCGAAGATGCGCTCGCCGCTCCCGAGTAAAATCGGCACGACCGCGACGTGCAACTCGTCGAGCAGCCTTAGGCGCAGGTACTCGCGGATCGTTGCCGCACCGCCAGCCAGCGCGACATCGAGGTCGCCTGCGGCTGCTCGAGCCCGCTCCAGCGCTGCTTCGGCGCCATCGGTCACGAAGTGGAAGGTCGTCGCCGACGAGGAAGACGCGCAGGGCATCATCAACCAGACGGTGCAGCAGCTCGGCCGTATCGATTTCCTGATCAACAACGCTGCCTCCGCCCGCGGCGAGGATCGCGTTCCAGTGGTCGACCTCGACCTTGACGCGTGGGACCTCGTGATCCGCGTGAAGCTCCGCGGTGGCTTCCTCATGTCGAGGGCGTTTGCGCGCGAACTGATCAAGAACGAGCGCGAGGGCGCGATCGTCAACATCTCGTCCATCGCGGGGAAGCGCATGGGCCCGAACTCGGGCGCCTACAGCGCCTCAAACGCGGGCATCCAGGCGCTCTCCTCCAGCATGTCTGGCGAGCTCGGTCCCAAGGGCATCCGCGTGAACACGATCTGTCCGGGCGTGATCGACACTTCGCGGCTCGACGACCTCGGGCGCGACAAGCGCTGGCAGGCGGTTATTCAGGGTGTCCCGATGCGCCGCGCCAGCGACGGCTCGGACATCGCCAACATGGCGGTCTACCTGTGCAGCGAGCAGGGCAATTGGATCAACGGTCAGGCCATCAACGTCGATGGCGGCTCGATGACCTCGCACTAGCCACGAGCGATCGATCGAGGCTGCTCGGGGCGCGTCGTCGCCTCGGGCAGCCCGAGCGCCGACTCTCAACCAAAACTAGCGTGTTGCCCCATCGCGCTCCGCCACGGGCGCGCTCTACGCTACTATCTCGAACCTCTCTCCGAGCCGCGCCCGGTTGAGGCGAGGTGGATGCCGTGCTGGTCGAGTTCTTCGCGTGGCTCTACGGCTATCTGTCAGCGCACACGCTGACGCCGATTGCCTTTGTCCTCTTCATTGAGGAGGCTGGCATCCCGTCGCCGCTGCCCGGCGATGGCCTGATGCTCATGGCTGGCGTCCGCGTCGCCGAGGGCCACGCCGGCCTGCTCACCGTCCTGCTGGTCGAGGAAGCTGCCACGCTCGCCGGCGCGGCTGTCCTCTACAACATCTCGCGGCGACTCGGTCGCCCGGCCGTCGCTCGCCTTGGTCGCTACGTCGGCCTGAACGAGCAGCGCCTCGAGAAGGCTGAGGCGCGCTTCCAGCAGCACGACATGCGCACGATCTTCGTCGGTCGCCTCATCCCCGGCCTCCGAGTCCCCACCGTCGTCGCAGCCGGCCTCGCACAGGTGCCGCCGATGCGCTTCTTCCCCGCCGTGGCAGCGGGCGCCGCACTGAACCTCAGCTTCTTCACGCTGCTCGGCGCATTCGTCGGCCGTCCGGTCGTGCGGCTGTTCGCCCGCTTCGCGTTCCCCCTCGGCGCGATTTGGTCGATTGCCGCGCTCGGTGGTGTCGTCTTCCTGATCCGGGAGCTGCGCCGCTCGCCCGGTGCGCGTCTCGCGATTCGCAACACGTGGACCGGTGCGCTCGGTGCGGGCGTCGTCGCGATCCTCGCGGGCATCCTCATCGACAACCTGCTGCTCGATGCGATCTCGGCCATTGGCCGCCAGATCGAATCGAGTGCGGTCCCGAGCGTTCGAGCCGTGACGCAGGCGCAACTGGCCGTGCGCTGGCCGTGGTTCCTCGCGCTGGCGCTGCCACTCATCGCAGTCAGCCACCACTTTCGCGTCGAGCTCTGGAGTCGCACGAGCCGCATCGTGGTCTACGCAGTCGTCCCCGCCCTCGTCTCCGTTGCGATCGCGTTTGTCGCTTTCCAGAGCGAGGGTGAGCCGAGGTTTGCCGCGCTCGCCCCGATCGCGGTGCTGCTGCTCGCGACCGCGAGCGCACGCTGGGTCGCCTTCGCTGCTGTGCTTGAGCTGCTGCAGCCCGCCGTCGTCACTGCGGCGTCGCTATCCCCCGCGAAGCCTGAGGGCATCGAAGCGTAGTCCGAGCCCGTTGATGCAGCCCCCGGTTATCGCGCCGGGAATGTCACCGTGAACCGCGCACCACCCTCGGTGCGGTTCTCCACCGCCACCGTTCCGCCATGCGCCTGCGCGAGTTCGCTCACGATCGCCAGCCCAAGTCCCGAGCCTCGCGATTCATCCGACTTCTGGAAGCGGTCGAACACATGCGGTAGCAGCTCCGCCGGCAGCCCCGGCCCCTGGTCGCTGACCACGAGGTGTGCGCCGCTGTTCACGCTCGCCGCGACCGTGATCACCGAGCTGGCCGGCGCGTAGCGCAGCGCGTTCGCAACGAGGTTGTCCACGATCTGGCGCACGCGTGCCGGATCTGCCTCAACCACCACCGCGGGTGCCGCATCGACCTCGATGCTGACGTGCGCGCGCTCCGCGAGCACCGCCGGATCAGGGAAGCGTTCGATCATGTTCCGCGTCGCGAGCATCTCGAGTTGTGGTGGCGTGCCCGGCCCGATCGATGTCTCGTTCGTGAACCGCCAGGCGTTCGCCATGATGTCCATCGCCGGCTGGGGAACGTCGCTAGCCGCGACCGGCTCTGGCCGTGCGCTCAGCAGCGCCGA
>QWQU01000059.1 GCA_003670735.1 Chloroflexota bacterium
ATGATCTGCAGTGCGCGGATCTTGGGCGCACCCGTCACCGATCCACCCGGGAAGATCGCGCGCAGCACAGCCTCGAGATTTGCGTCAGCTCGTCGCTGTGCCGTGACCGTCGAGGTGAGGTGATGCACCTGCGCATACGTCTCGAGTGCAGCGAGCTCGGGCACCTCGACAGTGCCGGTCTCCGCCACTCGTCCGAGATCGTTGCGTTCGAGGTCGACAATCATCACGTGCTCAGCGTGGTCTTTCACGCTCGCCTGCAGCTCACTGGCGAGGCATGCATCGGCCTCGGGCGTCGCGCCGCGCGGACGTGTGCCCTTGATCGGCCGTGTCTCCATGCGCTCGCTGTCGGCGAGGAGCAGCCGCTCCGGTGATGACGAGAGCACCTCCACGCCACCCAATGCGAGGTAGGCCGCGAACGGCGCGGGGCTGATCTGGCGCAGTCGTCGGTAGAGGTCGAGTCCGCTCGCGTGCACGCGCACGGAGAAGCGCTGCGAAAGGTTGACTTGGTAGATGTCTCCGGCGGCGATGTATGCGAGCGCGCGTCGCACGGCCTCGAGGTATCCGGCGCGAGTGAAGTTCGAGCGCAGCGGCGTGCGCGCGACGAGCTCGCGGCGCGGCGGCAGCGAGCCGGCACCATCGAGGTGTGCGCGGAGCTCCTGGACGGCTTCGGGCGTGCCAACGAGGACGCCACGGTCAGCCTCGCCGTCCCAGAGCAGCGCCGCGTCGTACCAGCCGACCGCGAGGTCAGCGGCGCCGATGTCATCCACGGTCGTAGCCGGCAGCCGCTCAATGTGGCGTCCAAGCTCGAACCCGAGGTAGCCGATCGCCCCGCCCACAAACGGCAGGTCGGCATGCCCCTCCGGGGCCGCCACCACCGGCTCGGCCTCGATCGCGCTCGCGAGCGCCGCGACCGGGTCGCCGTCCCAGGCGCCGGCACTCCCCGCCTCGACCCGCGTGAGCCGTCGGCCTCGCGCCGTGAGCGTCCACCGAGGCGCACACGCCACGATCGACCAACGCCCGAGCCTCCCGCCCTGCAGCGACGAATCCAGCCACACGAGGCCCGGCACAGCACGCAGGTGCCACGCGGCAGCCTCGGGCGAAGCCCCCGCCCAGGGCTCGACGATCACGGACATTTGCCTGCCGGCATCGCGTTCAACCACCTGCACCCGCCGATGCTACCGCGACGGGAGATTCCGTCCACAGAACCCTGCGTTACGTCTTGCTTCCGCCAGTCCGCACCGTATGATTGTGCGTACTTTCTCAAAGTCGGCTGCTCCCACACCGCCAGGACTCCGCGTAGTGCCTCTTGAGATCCCTGAAGTCGTCATCGACCGACTCCCGGTCTACTTCCGCCTCCTGAGCGGGCTCCAAAGTCGTGGGGTCGGCGTGGTATCCAGCCAGGAGCTGGGCGACGCCCTGGGCGTCACGCCCGCCCAGATTCGCAAGGACCTCTCCTACTTCGGCCGCTTCGGCAAGCAGGGTCGTGGCTACTCCGTCGACCGACTCGCGGAGGAGCTGCGGCTCATCCTCGGGCTCGACCGGCGTTGGAAGGTCGTGCTCGTCGGCGTAGGCCGCCTCGGGCGCGCCATCGCCTCCTACCGCGGCTTCGACCCGCAGGGCTTCGACATCGTCGCCACCTACGATGTGAACCCCGAGGCTCAGAGCGCAGGTATGGACGACCTCGAGGTGCGCGATATCTCGCGGCTCGAGGAAGACCTCGCTGCACAGCAGATCGACATCGGCATCGTCGCCGTCCCGGCCGGCGAGGCGCAGGCAGTGATCGACCGTCTCATCGCCGGTGGCGTGAACTCAATCCTCAACTACGCCCCGATCGCCGCCCAGGTCCCGCCGCACGTCCAGGTGCGGCAGATCGACCCGGTGCTGGCGTTGCAGGGCATGACCTACCACCTGCGCCGCCGCGGCTAGACCAATACTCCGAGCAGCAACGAAAACGCCGAGGCGATGACCTCGGCGTTCTTGTGTGCGCGCCGCACTCCGCTACATGCGGTCGGCGATCAGCGACTCTTCCTCGGTCGGCATGCTGCGCTGGATCACATCCACGTAATCGAGCGCGGCACCCGCGCCGCGAGCGACACAACGCTGCGGATCGTCGGCGACGATCACCGGCACGCCAGTCTCCTGCATGATCACCTCGTCGAGGTGACGCAGTAGCGCGCCGCCGCCCGTCATCACGATGCCTCGGTCGCTCACATCCGCGACGAGCTCGGGAGGCGTCTGCGCGAGCGTGTCACGCACCGTCTGCACGATCGCGTGCACCTGATCCTGGATCGCGCCCACGATCTCGGACGACCGCACGACAATCGTGCGAGGCAGCCCCGTGATCTGGTCACGGCCGCGCACGCCGGTCGACTCGTCGGTATCGAGTGGGACCGCAGAGCCAATCGCGATCTTCAGCTCCTCGGCCGTGCGCTCGCCGATGATCAGGTTGTGACGGCGCTTCACGTAGTCGACGACCGCCTCGTTGAGTCGGTCACCAGCGACGCGCACCGACTGGCTCGCGACGATGCCGAACATCGAGATCACCGCGGCCTCGCAGCGACCACCGCCAATGTCGAGCACCATGTGTCCGCGCGGCGATCCGACCGGGATCTCGGCACCGATCGCAGCGGCGAGTGGTTCGGGAATGAGGTGCGCGGGACGGCGACCACCAGCAGCCTCGGCGGCATCACGCACAGCGCGACCCTCAACGCCGGTCACGCCGACCGGCACCGAGATCATGACCTCGGGCCGCACAAGCTTCACGCGGCCCATCACGCGGCTGATCAGGTAGCGCAGCAGCGCCTCGGTGATCAGGTAGTCGGCGATCACGCCGCCGCGCATCGGGCGAATCACCTGGATGTTGGCGGGGTGCCGACCGAGCATCGCGTGCGCTTCGGATCCGACGGCGACAACAGTGTTGTCGCGCACATTGATCGCGACCACCGAGGGCTCTTCGAGCACAACGCCGCGGCCGTGCTCGTATACAAGCACGTTCGCGGTCCCGAGATCGATGCCCAGTCGCTTGGTAAGCAGCGTCGCCCCCACGCCTCGTACAGCGTGCTGTGGATAACTCGCCAGAGCAGACAAGTGGCCGGCAGGGTACCGCCTCCCAACGAGGAAGGCGAACCGAGCCTCAGAATCGAGGCAGGCGACAGGAGCGCGTGTAGGACAGCTCGTACGCGCCGTCCGAGGATGTGAGCGTCGCCCGCTGCTCACAGCCAGCGCGAGGCTGCGAGGGCACCGAGCCGCGCGTGGCACGCCTCGTCGCGAGGTCGTACAGGAACTGGCCGTTCCCAAGCCGCTCGCGCTCCTCGGGAGGAGCGTCGAACGGCCCAGAGTCGCCGTAGTTGAAGGCAGCGGTGGTCGTCGCCCAGCGCGGGAACCCATACGCGTCCGTCGTCGTGCAGTGACAACGGCCAATGCCCGGCGCCGCGACGATCTCCTCGCCGCGGCGGGTATCGAGGACGAGCACGGAGCGCACGCGCCCCTCGCTGCTGGTGCGCTCATATGCCAGGTAGCGACTATCAAACGAGAAGCTCGGGAACTGCGCACCGACGAGCCGTACCGTCCGGCCACCAGCCTCGAGCATCCACGCGTCGCCGATCAGCGCCACGCGCACCGCTCCGCCCGGCGACTCGCGAATCTCGCGCGCCCCCTCGATCCGTTCGAGGCTGCCGCCGCCCAGCCGCTCCAGCACAAGGCCGTCCGAGGTGCGCGTCCACACCGCGCTCCCGTCGCGTGCGAGCCATGCGCGGCCGTCGTTGTCACGCACGACCTCGACCACCCGCTCAGTGCCGCTGCGCATGTCGCGGATCAGATCACGCTGCTCGAGCACGGGCGTCGCACGCACGGGTATCGAGGTCACCACAGGCGTGGCCTGCGCATACGGCGGCAGCGTGCCGATCGCACGCAGCGGATGCTGCGCAGTTTCGCCCTCGCCACGCACGACGACAGCAGTACACGCAGCACCGAGCAGAGCAACCGCGAACAACGAGAGCAGCCGTGCGAGGTACACGACTCGATACGAGGTCAGCGCCTCGACACGTCCGCGCCAAGCGCGCGCAGCCGTACGTCGAGGTCGGCGTAGCCACGGTCGATGTGACCGATGTCGCGAATCACGGTCTCGCCATCAGCGCAAAGCGCAGCGAGGACGACAGCCGCACCTGCGCGCACATCGTGCGCACGCACCGGCGTGCCGACGAGCGGGGCTGGCCCCTCGATCATCACGGACTGGCCGGCGTTCGTCAGGCGCGCACCCATCAGCCGCAGCTCGGCGACGTAGTTCATACGGTTGTCGTAGACGCGCTCGTGAATGATCGAGACGCCGTGCGCCTGGGTCAGCGCCGCCGCGAACGGCGCGTGGAGATCGGTCGCGAACCCCGGATATGGCACGGCCTGCATCTGCACCGCCTGCAGCGGGCCATCCGGTCGCACGCGCATCCCACCCTCGAATGGGTCGACGCGCACTGACATCTCTCGGAACTTCGCGACAAGGCTGTCGAGGTGCTCCGGCACCGCACCAACCACCTCGACGTCACCACCCGTCGCGACGCCAGCGAGCAGGTACGTGCCCGCCTCGATGCGGTCGGGAATCACTGTGAAGTCCGCGCCGTGCAGCTCGGCCACGCCCTCGACCGTCACGGTGTTGTTGCCACCGTTGCGCACGCGCGCGCCCATCGCGTTGAGCAGGTCGCACGCCATCTCGACCTCGGGCTCCGCGGCGGCGTTGATGATCGTCGTCACGCCCTCCGCGAGCGTCGCCGCGAAGATCACGTTCACCGTGCCGAGGACACTCGGGTAGTCAAAGAAGATGCGCGCACCCTTGAGCTTCGGCGAGCGTGCGACGTAGGCCGGGCCCTCGCGCGTCACCTCGGCGCCCAGCCCGCGGAATCCCGCGAAGTGCACGTCGAGTGGTCGCGAGCCGATCACGTCACCACCGGGCGGCGGACACGCCGCCTCACCCAGTCGCCCGAGCAGCGGTCCCATCACGAGGAAGGACGCGCGCAGCGCAGCGACGCGCTCAGCGTCGGCAAAGGTCTTGGTCAGCTCGCACGCCTCGATCGAGACGGTCGTGCCATCGATCGCGACGCGTGCGCCAAGGTCGCGTAGTACCTCGGCCATCTCGCCGATGTCGGCGATCTCCGGCACGTTGCGCAGCACAACCGGCTCAGCGGTCAGCAGCGCCGCCGCCAGCGCGTACAGCGCCGCGTTCTTGGAGCCAGAGACAGTGACCCGCCCCTTCAGGGGCGCCCCACCGCGAATGACGAGCCGTTCAGCAGCACCTGTCGTCATGCCGCGAGGATACCCGGTCGGTGGAATGCAGGCACGTAACAAGCAGGCGCCCCGTGGGGCGCCTGCTCTGTGCTCATTGGAACGAGGTGACTAGCGCATCGCGGGCGCGCCGGTCGCACGACGGCGACGGACACGCAGGCGGATCGTGGCTCGAGAAAGCGCGAGGCGTGCGCGGAGCACGTTGATCACCTCACCCGGGTCGACGGCCTGACCGGCCATGCGCTGCTCCGCGCGACGGCGAGCGGCCTCGGCGCGCTCCTCGTCGATGTTCTCGGCACGCTCGGCCGAGTCGGCGAGAATCGTGACCTGGTCGTGGGCGACCTGGATGAAACCGCCGAAGACGGCCATCGAGATCGTCTCGTTGCCACACACCGCCGTGAGCTCGCCGTAGTCGAGCGACGACATCAGCGCGACGTGCATCGGCAGCACGGTGATCTGGCCCTCAGTCGTGGGCACGATCAGACGCTGCACGTCGTCCCGCTGCAGGATCGTGCGCTCTGCCGTGACCACGCTCAGCGACAGCGGCATGAGTTAGTTCCCCGCCGCCGCCATGGTGGCTGCCTTCGCGACGGCGTCGTCGATGGTGCCAACCATGTAGAACGCACCCTCGGGCAGCGCGTCGTGACGACCCTCAAGGATCTCCTTGAAGCCCTTCACCGTCTCGGCGACCGAAACGTAGCGGCCGGGGATACCGGTGAACTGCTCACCAACGTGGAAGGGCTGCGTCAGGAAGCGCTGCACGCGGCGCGCGCGACCGACGATCGCCTTGTCCTCGTCGGACAGCTCCTCGATGCCGAGGATGGCGATGATGTCCTGCAGGTCCTTGTAGCGCTGGAGCGTGCGCACGACGCCGGCAGCGGTGTCGTAGTGCTCCTGGCCGACGACCAGCGGGTCGAGGATGCGGCTATTGGAGGTCAGCGGGTTCACCGCCGGGTACAGACCCTGCTCCACCAGCGTGCGGTCCAGCGACACGGTGGCGTCGAGGTGGCCGAACGTCGTCGCCACACCGGGGTCGGTGTAGTCGTCGGCGGGCACGTAGATGGCCTGGAAGGACGTAATCGAGCCCTTGGTCGTCGAGGTGATGCGCTCTTCGAGCTCACCAATCTCGGTGCTCAGGGTCGGCTGGTAACCCACCGCAGACGGCAGGCGGCCCAGCAGTGCGGACACTTCCATGCCGGCGAGGGTGTAGCGGTAAATATTGTCGACGAAGAGGAGGACGTCGCGGCCTTCCTCGTCGCGGAAGTACTCGGCCATCGTGAGGCCGGTCAGCGCGATGCGCAGGCGCACGCCGGGGGGCTCGTTCATCTGACCGAAGACGAGGGCGGTCTTGTCGAGCACGCCCGACTCTTCCATCTCGTGCCAGAGGTCGTTGCCCTCGCGTGAGCGCTCGCCCACACCGGCGAACACGGACAGACCGCCGTGCTCTGCCGCCAGGTTACGAATCAGCTCGGTGTTCATGACGGTCTTGCCAGTGCCGGCGCCGCCGAACAGACCGACCTTTCCACCACGTGCGAGCGGAGCGATCAGGTCAACGACCTTCACGCCAGTCTCGAGCATGGCAGCGGTCGTGACCTGGTCTGCGTACGCAGGGGGCAGGCGGTGAATCGGCCAACGCTGCACGCCCTCGACGGACTCGCCCGCGTCGAGCGGGGTGCCGATGACGTTGAAGATGCGGCCAAGGGTCTTCGGGCCAACCGGCACCGAGATCGAGGCGCCGGTGTCGGTCGCGACCGCGCCACGGCGCAGACCGTCCGTCGAGTCGAGCGCGAGGCAGCGCACCCAGTTGTTGCCCAGGTGCTGCTGCACCTCGGTCACCAGGGTCTTGCCGCCATCCATCTCAATGTTGACGGCGTTGTAGATCTCCGGCAGCTCGCCGCTGGAGAACTCCACGTCGACGACGGTGCTAATGACCTGACGCACGACTCCGTTTGCCATCTCGAACCCTCCTGTCGCGGCCCCCGAGGCTCTCACCTCGCGGCCGTGAACCGGTTTATCCCTCGAGTGCCGCCGAACCGCCGACGATGTCGAGCAGCTCGCCTGTAATCAGTTCCTGACGCGCCTTGTTGTAGATGAGCGTCAGTCCGCCCACCATATCGTTCGCGGCGTCCGTGGCCGCCTGCATGGCGACCATGCGCGCGGACTGCTCCGACGCCAGCGCGTCGAGGACTGCCTCGTAGACCTGCATCTCCACGTAGCGCGGGAGCAGAGTCTCGAGCAGCTTCTCGGGCGACGGCTCGAAAAGGAAGTCCACGTTGCCAGCCTCGGCACCCTCGGGCGCAGTGACCGGCAGAATCTGACGCACAGTCGGGCGCTGCACCGCAGTGCTCACGAAGCGCTGGTAGCCAATGAACACCTGGTCGATGTTCCCGGCGATGTAGTCGTCCATGACGAGGCGTGCGATCGGCAGCACCTGCGACATGCCCGGGTAGTCGCCAAGGTTCGAGAACTCCCCGAGGCTCGGGAAGCCGGCTCGGCGGAAGAAGTCGCGACCCTTGCGACC
>QWQU01000006.1 GCA_003670735.1 Chloroflexota bacterium
CGGCGCAGGTTGGGGCGTACTCGTCGCAGTCGGAGCCGAATGTCGGCATCGCGCGCGTGCCTGACTCGCGGATCGATGCGCTGGCGGCGGTGTTCAAGCCGAAGAAGATCACGTACGCGGAGATTCGCTGGGTGGACTACCCGGTGGCGGGGTTCGGCGCCGAGGGGCCGGGCAACCGCTTCCTGGCGGAGATCGCCGGCCTCGATGCGGTCGTGCATGTGGTGCGGGCATTCGAGGACGACTCGGTGCCGCATCCGGAGCAGACGGTTGATGCGCATCGCGACATCGAAGCGCTCGACCTCGAACTGACGTTTGCGGACCTCGCGCTGATCGAGCGGCGATTGCAGCGTATCGAGTCAGAGATGCGCTCGATGAAGGTCGCTGACCGCGCACGGATCGAGGAAGACCGCGATCTGCTGCAGCGGCTGCAGAAGGAGCTCGAAGCAGGGCACGCGATCCGGAGCGTCGCGCTCACGGAGGCCGAGCAGCGTGTGCTGGCTGCGTACCAGTTTGTGACGCGCCTGCCGGTGATGGTGATCATCAACATCGGTGAGGACCAGCTCGCGAATGCGGCAGCACTCGAGGCGGAGTTCACGGAGCGACACGGCGGCGATGGGATCGCGGTGTCGACGCTGTGTGCGAAGGTCGAGGCGGAACTTGCCTCGCTCGATGCGGAGGAGGCGGCGGAGTTCCGTCGCGATCTCGGGCTGCCCGAAGAGTCGCCGCTCGACCGCACGATCCAGGCGGCGTATTCGCTGCTGGGTCTGCAGTCGTTCATCACGGCGGGCGACGATGAGTGTCGTGCGTGGACGGTGCGTCGCGGTGCGATGGCGCCGGAGGCGGCGGGCAAGATTCACAGCGATCTCGAGCGCGGGTTCATTCGCGCCGAGGTGTCGCGCTGGGATGAGATGGTTGAGGCGGGTGGCTCGAACGCTGAGCTGAAGAAGCGCGGGAAGCTGCGCACCGAGGGGAAGCAGTACGTCGTGCAAGACGGCGACGTGATCAACATCCTCTTCAACGTGTGACCGTGGGTCACGCCTAGGTGTGAGTGTCGCTCGGTGGTTGGCACTGATCGACTGATGTCGCGTTCGTCGGGCTCTGTGCGATCTCGGACGGCTCGGCTGGTGCCGAGGCCGGGCGCGGGCGGCTTTGCCGCTTGCCGCTTGCCGCTTGCCGCGCCGGATCGTATTTCGCCCGCCCTCCCACCCTTATGCGAGGCTCCGCCTCGCGCTCCGCCGGGGCAAAGCCCCGGACCCCTTCGTGGTCGCTGAGTCACGTCGAACGCTTCGTCCGTATCGCCTCCTGGTCGATGCCTTGAACTACGCGCCGTGTGGAACGCACGGAACGCAGTAGGCGCGAGGTGATCGCGATGGTTCGTGCTGTTGATGTTGCGGCGGCGGGCTGTGGATGCCTCGTAGGATCGAGGGATGGTGAGGAACTGGCTACGAGATGCGATGGTGCCTCGCTCGCTGCGCGGGTGGGCAGATGAGGTGCGTGGCGACACGTTCGCGATCGCCTCGTCGCTACGTGATCGACGGACGCCGTTGCTGGCGAAGGTGCTAGGTGCGGCGGTGGTCGCCTATGCGTTCTCGCCAATCGATCTGATTCCAGATTTTATCCCCGTTGTGGGATATCTCGATGACCTGGTGCTGGTGCCGATCGGGCTGCGGATCGTGCGCTCGATGATCCCGGCGGAGGTGCTGGCGGAGCATCGCGTGCGTGCGGCTCGGACGTCGGCGCGGGTGCAGGGCGTCGTCGGCGCTGGCTTCGTGGGAAGTGTCGGCGCATTCCTCGTGGGCTTCGTGATGTGGTGGTTCGGCCGCCGATAGGCGGCGCGCTCTCGCGGTATGGTGGCGCTGCCGGGTGCGAGGGATCTCGTGCTGGTCGGGGCAGGCGACGAGATGCGCGCGATCCTCGAGCTGAACGGGTACGCGGAGATCGGCGAGGGGCAGCAGCCCCTGTTTCGTCCGATTCCTGATGAGATCCGCGTGTTGAAACTGCCGACGACGATCGTGCTGCGAGCGATCTGGCGGGCTGAGCCCGGCGACGACGATCCGCCCGGGTATCTGCCGGTGGCACGGATCCTGCTCGATCACACGGAGCCGAATCACCGCTCGGAGCTGGGCCAACTGCCGGAGCTGTTCCGCGAGCCACTGGAGCGCTGGGATGGCGCGAGCGTGATCTTCGCGGCGTACACGCTGCACGTGAACTCCCTGGGCGATCACGTGCTCGCGTTCCCGAAGGCTGGGCTGCCGGAGCAGATGATTCGCATCCGGCTTGGGTCGGCGGTGTGGGGTCGCGTCGACGGGTGAGCTCGGTACGAGCACGCGGCTGGGCTCGGTATAGTGGTGCGCGTTCAGGTGCTGGGCCTTCAGGAGGCTGGCGATGGCAGACGAGCTGACTCGTGCCGAGGTGCTGCAGACGATCACGGATGACGTCGAGCGCGCGCTGGGCGGTGGGATTCCGATCGCGGTGGCGACGGTGATGGATGTTGGCGAGCAGGTCGGCCTCGAGGTCGGCACGAAGATGATGATTCGCCGCGACGCGGTGGATTCCGAGGTCGGCTCGATCGATGGTGGCGGGCCGGTGGACGTGCAGGTGCGCGAGGGCGCGCAGTCATTGTTCGAGACGTTCCCGCGTGTCGCGCTGCAGATCCTCTACATCGGCCAAGAGCACAACGTTGTGACTCGACGGTCGCAGGCGAAGCCGGGCGATGCGCGGTTGATGCTCGAGCTGTTCGAGGCGCCGCCACAGCTTGTGATCGCGGGTGGCGGACACGTCGGCCTCGCGGTGGCGACGATCGCTGAGATCGTGGGCTTCGACATCACCATCGTGGACGACCGCCAGGAGTTCGCCAACCCTGAGCGCTTCCCGATGGCGAAGAGCGTGATCTGGGGCGACTTCGGTGAGGTGTTCGATGCGATGGACCTGGGTGCGTCGCACTCGATCGTGCTCGTGTCACGCGGGCATCAGCAGGACACGATCTCGCTGCGGCACACGGTGTCGCGAGGCGTGGGCTACGTGGGGATGATCGGCAGTCAGCGACGCACCGGGACGGTGCTGCAGATGCTGATCGATGAGGGCATCCCGGAGGCGGACATCGCGAAGGTGCACACGCCGATCGGGCTCGACATCAACGCTGAGACGCCGGAGGAGATCGCGCTGTCGATCCTTGCGGAGATCGTGCTGGTCCGAAAGGGCGGCACGGGCGTGAAGCTGTCGACGATCAAGGGCGCGAACGCTCGTCGAAACTCGAGCGCGCCGGTCGGCTAGCAGACTTCGTCTGTACTTGCCCAGCTCCTCGGGTAGTCGCGACGGAACTCGTCGCATCGCGCTTCTGGGGTGGCCATTCACTCTGTTTACGTGCGCGTTCGATGCTTCAGCGCGGTGTCAGGTAGCGCTTGCGCGAGCGTGATAATCTATCGCCATTCGTGATGGCATGAGGCCGGAGCCGAGTAGAGGCTCGGTCCCGAGCGTGCCAGCGAACCGCTTCGCCAGCCCCTTCCGAGAAGAGTACGGCCTTCTCGGGGGTATCCCTCTGGGGCAAGAGGGCCGACGCGAGTCGGCCCTCTTGCTTTCCGCCTCGGAGGCACCCTCGCCTGTATTTACGGGGTGTTCGGGCGGCTGGATTCCTCCGATCGTGCTGGCGATGGTTGCTGACGAGATTTGTTATGATTAGCGGGCTCGCCTCGCGATCCTCGAAGGAGGGTTGGTGGGGGCGAGTCGGTACGGGAGACATGTCATGAGCCTTGAACTGTTCAAGGAACTGCGTGAGGCGCAGGCACAGGGCGAGCGCCGTGTGCTGGCGACGGTCGCGACGACGCTCGGCTCGACGCCGCGCGGTCCTGGCGCGCACTTGCTGCTGCGGCCGGACGGGACATTTACGGGCACCATCGGTGGTGGCTGTGGTGAGGCCGAGGTCTGGCAGGAGGCGATGGAGACGATGCAGGACGGTCGTCCGCGCATCGTGAAGGTCGATCTCACGGAGCCGGTGGACGGCGACGACAAGATCTGCGGCGGCGTGATGGAGATCTTCATCGAGCGCGTCTCGGGTTCGTAAGTTCGTCATTCGCAATCCGCGCGAAACGCGCAGGTCGTATTCCTGGTAGGCGTTTCATTGAGCGCGGAGGGAGCCTCACATGTTCGGTAGTCTGGGCTGGCAAGAGCTGCTGATCGTGCTCGTGATCCTGGCGCTGGTGTTCGGCGCTTCGCGCGTGGGTGCGATCGGTGGCGCACTCGGGCGCGGGATTCGTGAGTTCCGCAGTGAGTCGGGCGGCGAGAAGCCGAAGGACAAGACTGAGTAACTCTCTTCTGGGCGCGATGCGCGCTGTCGGAATGAAGCAATGAGAACGGGGAGCGGCGCAGCCGCTCCCCGTTTCTGTATGTATCCCGCCCTCCCACCCTGTGAGGGGCTTCGCCCCTCGACCCCACTGGGGCTTTGCCCCCGACCCCTTCCGGACGTGCGGCATACTCGACGGCTCGAGGCGACGCTTGCCTCGCGCTGATCGCGAGATCGGAAGTGCGTATCGTGAGTGCTCGAGGTGCGCATGGCTGGTGTGGGGATTCGTGAGCGTGGGGCGCTGCTACTCGGCCGAGGGGCCGGGGAGGCGGTGCGTCGGCTGGGGCGCGGTGGCGGGACGGCATTGCCAGGGCTCGTTGCGGGGCGGCTCGCGCCGGGACTGCTCGAGGCATGCGCGTCGCAGCTCGGGCACGGGCTGATCACGGTCACGGGGACGAACGGCAAGACGACGACGTCGCACCTGATCAGCGCTGCCGCGCGGATCGCGGGACTGCACCCGCTGCACAACCGATCGGGCTCGAACCTGGAGCGCGGGGTGATCTCGACGTTTGTGGGCGAGGTCGATGGCACGGGGACGATGCCGGGCGCCGCGGATCGCCTCGGGGTGATCGAGCTGGACGAGGCGGTGTGGCCGCGGCTGCTGCCGAGCCTGCGCCCGCGCGTGGCGGTGTTCCTCAACCTGTTTCGCGACCAGCTCGATCGCTACGGCGAGGTCGATTCGGTCGCCGAGGGCTGGCAGCGCGCGCTGGCGGCGTATCCGTTTCTCACAACGCTGGTGCTGAACGTCGATGACCCCTCGGTGGCTGCGCTCGCGGAAGGCAATGCAGCGCGCGAGGTGATCGGGTTTGGGATTGAAGACGTTGGTGTCGCACTCGACGGTGCGGAGCACGCCTCGGACGCGCGGTTCTGCGTGTGTGGTGCGACGTATCGCTACGACGCGGTGTATATGGGCCACGTCGGTGTGTGGCGCTGCGATGCCTGTGGGCGCGCGCGACCGACGCCGGTTGTGTCCGCTCGGAACATTCGGCTCGGGACGGACAGCACGACGTTCGAGCTCGTGGTTGGGCGAGAGGTGACTGAGGTCACGATTCCGCTCGCGGGGCTGTACTCGGTGTACAACGCGTTGGCCGCGGCGGCGGGCGCACATGCGCTTGGGTTGCCGTTGGAGGCGACGACGCGCGCATTGGCCGAGTCGGGGCCGGCGTTTGGGCGGCAGGAGCGATTCGCACTCGATGGCCGGATGGTGCGGGTGCTGCTCGCGAAGAACCCGACGGGGCTGAACGAGGTGATCCGCACGCTGCTCGCGCTGCCGGATGACGCGACGCTGCTTGCGCTGCTGAACGATGGCATCCAGGACGGGCAGGACGTGTCGTGGATCTACGACGCGGACCTCGAGCGACTCGCGGAACGCGAGTTCAGGCTGATCGTGTCGGGTGATCGCGCGGATGACCTCGCGCTGCGGTGCGCGGTGGCGGGGCTCGAACCGCGCATGGTGGAGCGCGACATTGCGTTCGCATTGAACGCAGCGATCGCGGCGACGCCGGTCGGTGGTCGGATCGAAATCATCGCGACGTATACGGCGATGATGGCGATCCGCGGGATGCTGGCGACGCGCACGGGCGCGCAGCCGTACTGGGAATCGACGGAATGACGAGCGAGATGCCTCGCACGATTCGCGTCGTGACGCTCTATCCGGAAGTGATGGATGTGTATGCCGACCGCGGCAATCTGCTGGCGGTGCAGGCGCGCTGTCGCGCGCTCGGTGTTGGCGTCGAGGTGATCGCGATCGGGCTGGGCGATGCGCTGCCGAGCGAGGCGGACCTCGTGCTGATCGGTGGCGGGCAGGACCGCGAGCAGCGGCGGATCGCGCCGGACCTCGCGGCGAAGGGCTCGGCGCTGCGCGCGTGGGCAGACTCGGGCACGGCGATGCTCGCGGTGTGCGGCGGGTTCCAGCTGTTTGGGAACTTCTATCGCACTGGTGCGGGCGAGGAACTGCCGGGAGTCGGGCTGTTCGATGTGACGACGGTCGCTCCGGCACCGGGGATGCCTCGCTGCATCGGGGACATGCTCGCGCAGTCTGAGGTGCCGGGTGTGGGCGAGCTCGTGGGGTTCGAGAACCACGGCGGGCGCACGTACCTGGGGCCGCAGGGGCAGCCGTTCGCGCGTGTGCAGCACGGCTTTGGCAACAACGGCGACGACGGCACTGAGGGTGCGGTGTATCGCGAGGCGATCGGGACGTACCTGCACGGGTCGGTGCTGCCGAAGAACCCCGCACTGCTCGACCGACTGATCCTGGCGGCACTGCGGCATCGCTACGGCGCCGAGGCGACGATCGAGCGGTCTCGTGATGAGTACGCGGAGCGGGCGCATCGCGCCGCTGCCGAGGTGGCTCGCCGCAAGGGTCGCCCGAACTCGTAAGCAGGTGCGCGCGTACGATCGCGCGGTGATCCGATAGGAGCGCACGTGCCGTTCTCGTTGCTTCCGTTGTTGGCGATCGAGATTCCGTGGTCACCGAACATCTTTGTGCTGGGCGGGTTCGTGCTGACGTGGCACGGGCTGTTCACGGCGTTCGGGATCCTCGCGGGCGTGCAGTTAGCGCTGCGCATGGGGCAGCGAGTGCGCTATGACCCGGACGAGGCGTACACGCTGGCGCTGGTGGGCGTGCCGTCGGGCATCCTCGGTGCGCGCGCGCTGTATGTGGCCGAGCACTGGGAGTACTACCGCGACTCGCCGCTCTCGATCCTCGCGCTGAACGAGGGCGGCATCTCGGTGTGGGGTGCGGTGCTCGGCGGATTGATCGGGGCGGCGCTGTTCGCGAAGTGGCGCGGCTATCCGATCGCGCGCGGACTGGACATCGCGTCGTTCGGGATTGTGATCGGGCTCGCGATTGGGCGACTCGGCGACCTCGTGAATGGCGAGCACTGCGCACGTGTGACGGGTCTGCCGTGGGGCGTGACGTACACGAACCCGATCTCGCCGGGCTTCGTGTGCGAGGCGCGGCCTGAGGTGAACTTTCTGCCGGTGCACCCGGCGACGACGTACGAGCTGTTCGTGCTGCTGGCGATGATGGGCGTGATGTACTGGCTGTTCACGCACCTGTTTGCGCGCCGACCGGCGCTGACGTTCTTCGTGTTCCTCTACGGCTACTCGGTGACGCGGTTCTTCCTGACGATGTTGCGTGTGGACTCGGACGTGATCGCGTTCGGGCTGCGCACGCCGCAACTGGTCTCGGTGGTGACGGCGATCGTGGCGCTACCGCTCGTGCTGATCGCACTGTGGCGGCCGCTGGAGATAGTCGCGCCAACGATGCCGCCGAACCGCATTCCCGTGCAGCGCACGGGCCGCTAGCGCGCATGACCTCGAGCCATCCGATGCATGAGGTGGTGTTGTACTCGTCGCCGGGGTGTCACCTCTGTGAGCAGGCGGCGGATGCGCTGCGATCGCTGCAGCGTGGACGGCCATTCACGTGGACCGAGGTGGACATTCACTCGGACCCGGATTTGGAGAAGCGTTACCTGCTCGAGATCCCAGTGATCGAGGTCGATGGGATCGTGGTGACGCAGGCGCCGATCGAGATCAACAAGGTGCGCTTCGCCCTACTGTCGTAGGCGGCGCGCCGCCTTTGGCCCAGCTTCTTAAAGGGTCAGGCGATAGCACTGACTGGCGTCGCTTCTGGGGAGCGCGCCCGGATGCTGAATGCGTGGGCGTCGAACGACTCGTTTGGGCTCGCTAGATGCGGCCGGTGAGCGAGAGTGCGATCACGAGCAGGCCGAGTACGACTCGATAGATCACGAACGGGCGCAGCGAGTGCGTCGAGAGATACCGCAGCAGGAAGTGGATCACGATCGCGCCGAGCACGGCCGAGGTGATCGCTCCTGCGAGCAGGACACCGATGTCGAGTGGCTCGTGATGCACGACGGCCTTCGTGAGCGTGAGCACGGCGGCGCCGGCGATCGCGGGTACTGAGAGCAGGAATGAGAAGCGGGTCGCGGTGACGCGGTCAAAGCCCAGGAAACGCGCGGCGGTGATGGTGATGCCTGCGCGCGAGACGCCGGGCAGTAGCGCGATCGCCTGAGCGGCACCGATCAGCAGCGCGTCCTTCGCGCCGACGTTCTCTTCGCCGGCGCGGCGAGAGGCCGCGCGATCGGCGAGGCCGAGCAGCAGACCGAAGCCGAGCAGGAATGCGCCGACGAGCCAGGGCTGGCGGACGTGTGCCTCGATGAAGGAGTCGAGGAGTGCGCCGGCGATCACTGCGGGGATAGTGCCGAGGACGATCCATGCGCCGAGGCGTGCGCGCGCGTCCCACCTCGAGATGGCCGCGCCGTGGCGGGCGATCGCGCGAACGGCGGCGGTGGCGATGTCCCAGAACTCGCGCCAGAAGTAGATGACGGTGGCGCTGAGGGTGCCGACGTGCAGGCCGACGTCGAAGGTGAGGCTGGATGCGCCGCCGCCGATCAGGTTGGGGGCGAGGACGAGGTGGCCGGAGGAGGAGATGGGGAGGAACTCGGCGAGGGCCTGGATGACGCCGAGGATGATGGCGCGGACGTAGTCGTGCATGCGGTGTCACTCCTCGCGCGGCTGGTGTCCTCGGAGGCTACGCGCGGGAGGTTGCTGGCGCATCTTCCGCTGGTGATTGGTGTGCGAGCGACATGCGCCTGGTGACGCATTGAGGGCACGAGGAGTCGGGGCGGCGCTGCGCGCCGTTTGTATTTCGCCCACCCACCCACCCTTATGCGAGGGCTTGCCCTCGCGCTCCCTTCGGAGCGTGTGTTGTTACCTCGAACGTTGTTACGACTCGCGTTCGAACCGGTGTCGAGTGGACCTCGAGCGCTAGGTGCCGGTGGCCTTTGAGACGTCGCGGGACTTGATGAGATAGAAGGCGATGGCGGTAAACACGGTGGTGTAGATGACCAGCACGATGAAGTGATGCATCGAGCTGACGGATGCGTTGGCGCTTGATGACAGCATCGAGCTGCCGGAGCTCCAGCCGCTGATGTTCGCGGCGAGCAGGTAGTCGCCGAGGCGGGCAAAGCGATCGGAGAGGCGGCCGAGCAGCGCGAGCAGGATCGGCTCGGCGATGGTGTAGCCGATGCCGATTGCCATGCTGGTCGAACCTGATGCAGTGAGCACGGTGAGCATCACGAGCAGCGCGACCATGGGGACGAGTGCGAACCAGGCCCGGCCGAACGCCTCGGCGACGGATGACCATGTCGCTGCGGTGGCGCCGGCGGGTGCGGTGACGATGCGCTCCGCGATCACGCTGGCGCTCGCGGCACCAATGGCGACGACGATCAGCGCACCGAGGGCCGCGAGCAGCAGGACGGCGATCTTGCCGGCGAGGTACTGCGCGCGACCGGTGCCGCGTGTGAGCGTGGTGCGCATCGTGCCCCAGCCATACTCCACGCCGATCACGGAGGCGGAGAGCACGGCGATGAGGATGGTGCCGATGCCGGCGCTCAGGGCGAGCTTGATGCTGCCGGGCAGCGAGATGGTCGCGTAGATCTGGCGCAGTTGCTCATCGCCCTGCTTCGCGATCTCGACGCACTGGGCGCGGAAGGCGGGTGCGAGTGCGGGATCGACGCCCTCGGGCAACCTCGATGGCTCGGCGAGTACGTCGGTGCACTGCGCGGTGCGCGGTGGGCCAGCTCGACCCGCGGTGGGAATGATGACCTGGCCGCCGGCGTCGATGGAGCGGTACTGGAAGACGGTTGCCCAGATCGCAAGCTGCGAGAAGAGCACGAGGATCAGCAGCAGGATCCACGGCATCCAACGACGTCGCAGCTTGAACCACTCCCAGCGCGTGAGCTGGGCGACGGCAACGATCGCGTTCCGCCTCGATCGCTCGCGGTCGGGTGGCGGCGATGTTGGACGGATGAATCCGGTGGTTGGGGTCGGCTGTGACATGGGTGCTCCGGTGGGACGCACGAGCGACGGATCGCTGGTGCGCAGCGGTTGCGGATACGGCTGCTCGACGTGGGGGATCTCGGGAGTCGCGACGGGCTGGCGGTTCGGAGCGATCGCGCGGAGTGCGCGCTCGATGCCGAGTATCGCGATCGGCAGCAGGGCCCATGGCAACCAGCGTCGGGCGTTCATCAGGCGCTCACCGCGTCGGCGCCGTAGCTGCCGACCGACGATTCACCGGTGACCTCGAGGAAGTACTGCTCCAGCGTGGTCTGCACGGGAGTCAGCTCGCGGACGTAGATGTTGCTTGCGGCGAGGGCGCGGCTGAGGTCGGAGGGATCGGCGTCGATGCGCACGGTGAGGCCGCCTTCGGTGTCGGTGATGTCGTGCGCGGTGGGGAGCGCTGCGAGCACACCTCGAGCGCGGGCGTCGTCGGTGGTGTGCACGCGGAAGAGGCCCTGCACACCGATGAGCTCGGCGACGAGGCCCTGCGCGAGCAACTGACCGTGGGAGATGATCGCGACGCGCTCGCAGACCTGCTCGACCTCGGCCAGCATGTGGCTGGAGAGGATCACCGTGCGGCCGTCGCGACCGAGGTTCTTCACGAGATCGCGCACCTCAGCGACACCAGCAGGGTCGAGGCCATTGGTCGGCTCGTCGAGGAAGACGAGGTCGGGATCACCGAGCAGTGCGTAGGCGACGCCAAGGCGCTGCTTCATACCGAGCGAGTAGGTGGAGAACTTTCGGTTGGCGTTGCCGGAGAGCTCGACAAGGTCGAGCAGGCGCTCCACCTCGCCCGGCTCGCTGTGGGCGCTGATGCCGGCGAAGTAGCGCAGGTTGTCTCGGCCGGAGAGGTACGGGTAGAAGCTCGGTGTCTCGATGATGGCGCCGATGCGCTGGAGGTCCTCGTCGCGCACGCCATTGTGGTCGTGGCCGAAGAGACGGATCGAGCCGCTGGTGGGGGCGACGAGGCCGAGCAGCATGCCGATGGTGGTGGTTTTGCCGGAGCCGTTTGGGCCGAGCAGGCCAAACACGCCGCCTCGCTCTACGCGGAGGGAGAGGTGGTCGACGGCGCGAACCTTCCCGAAGGTCTTGGTGAGGTCGGCGGTCTCGATGACTGCGGCGGAGTCGGGCATGCGCGTTCCCTCGCGGGTTGGTAATGGCCGTTGGTGTGGGTCTATCCACCGTACCTGTGGCGGGAACCAGCAGTGTGTGCGCGGTGTGGTGATCTCGTTTGGCGAGCGGCTGTAGCGGGAACCTCGGGCCATTTCGAGGAGAACGGGCGTTGGGTGTGAGGCTGCCGATGTGGGCGGCGGCAGAGCCGCCGGTTGTGTTTCGCCCGCCCACACGCTCCGGAGGGAGCGTGTGTTGTCACCTCGAATGTTGGGGCGACTCCGGCGGAGTGGGGTCTGACGATTCGGGGGTGGGGCGAGGATTCGCCGCGCGGTGTGCTGCGCACTTCCTCGTGACTTGGAGCGGGCTGCGGGCACACCGGACGCTCGCGTGAACTCGAGGCGGATTCGGGAGGGTTGTTTACGTGGCGTTGGTTGACAGATATGGCGGGCGGCTTCTAGCCTCGTTGGGCGCACACGTGTGCGGTTCATCGAGAGTGGTGGAGGGCATCGGCCCTGTGAAGCCACGGCAACCGAGTCGGACCCTTCGCCGGATCTGACCACGGTGCCAAGTCCGCCCTGACGGTGGTCGTCGGGGGAGATGAACTGGAAGGCGTCCTCTTTGATCCTCGTGATCTCGACTCCGCTCCAGCTGATGACCGCTCCTGTCGCGATGATGCGTGGCATGTCTTTGGGCATGCGCATGCAGCTGGTGATGCGCTAGCCCGAACGCGTACGCGCGTCTCGGGCGTCACCAGGAACGACCCAGCAGCATCGTGACGCCACCCGGCTGAGGTGGCATGAGAGTGGATGAGACCCATGTCGTTTGAACAGGCTCTGCGATGCCGAGAGTGTGGCCGTGAGTACCCGCTCGCGCCGATCTTCTCGTGCGAGTACTGCTTTGGGCCCCTCGAAGTTGCGTACGACTACGACGGCATTCGTGCTGCGGTCACGCGCGACAGCATCGAGCGTGGGCCGACGAGCATCTGGCGCTATGAGGCGCTGCTGCCGTGCGACCCCGCGTACAAGGTGGATATCGGGACGGGCTTCACGCCGCTGATCAAGGCGGACCGGCTGGCGAAGGCGATCGGCCTCGACACGCTGTGGATCAAGAACGACACGACGAACCCGACCTGGTCATTCAAGGACCGCGTGGTGAGCGTGGCGATCGCGCGCGCTCGACAGTTCGGGTTCACGGCGATGGCGTGCGCGAGCACGGGCAACCTCGCGAACTCGGTGTCGGCGCATGCGGCGGCGGCGGGGATGGAGGCGTACGTCTTCATTCCGCAGGACCTCGAAGAGGGCAAGGTCGTCGGCAGCGCGGTGTACTCGCCGAACCTCGTGATGGTGGATGGCAACTACGACGACGTGAACCGGCTCTGCACGGAGCTGGCATACGCGCACCCGTGGGCGTTCGTGAACATCAACGTGCGCCCGTTCTACGCCGAGGGCTCGCGCACGCTGGCCTACGAAGTGGCGGAGCAGCTCGGTTGGCGTACGCCGCAGCGTGTGGTGGCGCCGATGGCGTCGGGCTCGTTGTTCACGAAGATCTACAAGGGCTTCCAGGAGCTGCACAAAGTCGGGCTGATCGATGAGCCGATTGTGCACATGAGCGGTGCGCAGCCTGAGGGTTGCTCGCCGATCGCGACGGCGTTCGCGAATCACACGCTGAACTTCGTGCCGCAGAAGCCGAACACCATTGCTCGATCGCTTGCGATTGGTAACCCGGCTGACGGGTACTACGCACTGAAGGTGATGGAAGAGACCGAGGGTTCGGCAGAGATGGCGTCGGACGACGAGATCGTCGCTGGCGTGAAACTGCTCGCGGAGACTGAAGGCATTTTCGCAGAGACCGCTGGCGGGACGACGATCGCCTGCCTGCAGAAGCTCGTCGCATCCGGCGCGATCCGGCGTGACGAGGAGACGGTGGCGTTCATTACCGGTGGCGGCCTGAAGACGATCGAGGCAGTGCAGGGCAAGCTGATCGAGCCGCTGCGCGTAACGCCGAACATGGCGTCGTTCGAGTCGGCGGTTGCGGCACGTGATGGCGCGCTTGCGGCAGGTGGTCGCTGATGGCCTCGAAGCATGTGCGCTTCACGTTTGAGCCGGATCAGGTGAAGCAGCCGGTGATCTACCAGCTGGGGCATGAGTTCCAGGTGGTGACGAGCATCCGGATGGCGGCCGTAGACAACTCGATCGGTTGGGTCGTCCTCGAGATCGAGGGCGAGCCGGATGAGATCGAACGCAGCATTGCCTGGGCCCAGGCGCAGGGTGTGCGGGTCGATGACCCGACGCTCGGCGACGTGGTCGAGGGATAGAGAACCAGTATTTTTCTTTTGGGGGCAGAGATGGCTGTGAAGGTAAAGATCCCGACCCCGTTGCGCGGGCTGACGAGCGAGCAAGACACGGTGCCGGGCGAGGGCTCGAACCTTTCCGAGCTCGTGGAGCACCTCGAGACGACGTACCCGGGCATGCGCGAGCGGCTCTGTGACGACGGCGGCGAGCTGCGTCGCTTCGTGAACATCTACATCAACGGTGAGGACGTCCGTTTCCTGCAGGGGCTCGAGAGCTCCCTCAAGGAAGGCGACGAGGTCACGATCGTCCCGGCAGTCGCTGGCGGCTGAGGGGGGCCACCTCGAACTACGGCAGACAACGAGCAGCGCCGCCCAATGGGCGGCGCTGTTGTTTTGGAGCGGGGCTTAGCGACGGGTCGTGGCGAGCCAGGTCAGCAGCAGGCCGACCGTGGCGGGGAACAGGGCGCCAAGTCCGCCGGCGGTCAGGAGTGTGGTGACGGTCGCGCCGATCATGATGACGACGAGGCCCGCGGCAGCCGGTCGTGCGAGCTGACCAACTCGACGGCCGGCGATGGAGGCGAGGAGGCCGAGAGCGCCAAGCACCTCGAACGCGCCGATGGCGTAGATGAACGACGCGGAGAACGGGGTGCCCGCCGTGAGCATCTCGGGCGGCATGGTGAACTTCGCGCTGCCGGCGAAGACGAACAAGGCGGCGAGGAGGCCCTGGGTGGTCCAGCGGGCGTAGGTCTTGAGCGGTCGGCGTGTGATCGTGCCGAGCGTCAGCGTGCGGGTGGTGTTGAGTGCTGCCATGGTTCGTGCCTCCTCGGGCGCTTCGATGGGGCGCGGGAGCGGCCCTCATCAAGACGACGAATGAGGCGGGCGCAGATCGACATGCTGCGTGGGAGGCGTCCAGAAATTTCTCGAGATCGACGCGCGGGGCTCCGCGCGAGGTTTCATCTGGTATGATGTTGACCGGAATAGTCGTGAATTACGTTTTTGGCGTGACTCGCGGCGGATGGTCGAGGCAGAGCGGTGATGATCGGAACCAAGGGTGATTACGGGGTGCGCGCCCTGATCGACCTCGCTATGTATGGCGGGGACGGGCCAGTGCAGCGCGCCGAGATCGCTCGCCGGCAGCACGTGCCTGAGGCATACCTCGACCACCTGCTGGCACAGCTGCGCCGTGCGGGGCTGATCCGAAGCACTCGCGGGCCCTCGGGCGGCCATGAGCTCGCCCGGGACGCGAAGGAGATCACGCTGCTGCAGGTGCTCGAGACATTGGAGGGGTCGTTGGCCCCGCTGCCGTGTCTTGAGGACCACGATGGTGAGGGCACCGTCTGTGCGCAGCAGTGGGTGTGGCGCGAGATCTATGACGATATGCGGGTGCGGCTCGGAGCCGTCTCGCTGCAGAACCTGGCGGACCGCGAACGGGAGCGACTGCTCCAGACCGCGCTCAGCTACTCGATCTAACGGCAGGGAACCGAACGATGACTTCCGAGGCGACAGACACGCCACAGATTGCTGACTCCGTCCTCGACCTGATCGGGGCGACGCCGCTTGTCCGGCTGCGCCGGCTGTCGCCTGAGGGCGGCGCCGAGGTGCTGGCAAAGGTCGAGGGGCGCAATCCGGGCGGCTCCGTGAAGGACCGCATCGCGCGCTCGATGGTCGAGGCCGCTGAGGCGGCGGGCCTGATCAAGCCCGGCGCGACGCTGGTCGAGCCGACCTCGGGTAACACCGGTATTGGCCTCGCGATGGTATGTGCGACCAAGGGCTACCACCTCGTGCTGACGATGCCTGAGGACATGAGCACGGAGCGGCGTCGGCTGCTCGAGCGCTTTGGTGCGGAGCTGGTGCTCACGCCGGCGATCGAGGGGATGACGGGCGCAGTGTTCGCGGCGGGCGAGCTCGCCAAGAAGCACGGCTACTTCATGCCGCAGCAGT
Source organism: Chloroflexota bacterium (assembly GCA_003670735.1). Lineage (GTDB taxonomy): Bacteria > Chloroflexota > Dehalococcoidia > UBA2979 > UBA2979 > RH-chloro-G1. The sequence goes on from QWQU01000006.1 coordinate 15,549, forward strand.
TCGACAATCCGGCCAACCCGGCCGTGCACAAGCTGACCACGGGCCCCGAGATTCTCGAGGCGACCGGGGGGCAGCTCGATGCGTTCGTGGCGGGGGTCGGGACCGGCGGCACGATCACCGGGGTGGGCGAGGCGCTGCGGGAGTCGGGCTCGACGGCCCGGATCATCGCGGTCGAGCCGGCTCGGGCGGCAGTGCTGCAGGGGGGCCATGGTGGCCTGCACGGGATCCAGGGCATCGGTGCGTCGTTCGTGCCGGGTGTGTTGAACCGTGATGTGTATGACGAGATCATGTCCGTCCGCGACGAGGACGCCTTCGAGATGACGAAGCGTCTGGCGCGCGAAGAGGGACTACTGGTCGGCATTTCGTCCGGCGCGAACGTCTGGGCCTCGATCGAGGTCGCGAAGACGCTCCAGCCGGGTCAGCGAGTTGTGACGATGCTGCCCGACACGGGTGAGCGCTACCTGACGGTGGCGCTGTAACGGTCGAGGCCGCGAGGGGGTTGCTATGAGCGTCAGCGTCTACATTCCATCGCCGTTCCGCTATCTCACGCAGAACCGCGAGCACATCACGGTCGACGGCGCGAACGTGTCGGAAGTCCTGGATGCGGTGAACGACCGCTACCCGGGCTTCGATAACCTCGTGTACGGCGCAGACCGCGAGGTGCCCGCGCACATCAACATCTACGTGAACAACCACGAGATTCACGAGCTGGGTGGGACGGGCACGCCGGTCGCCGATGGCGATCAGGTCGCAGTCATTCCCGCACTGGCTGGTGGTGCTGACGACGGTGCGTCGTCAGGGATTACGCCGTCCTCGGTCGCGCTGACGCCTGAAGAGGCGATGCGCTACTCGCGGCACATCATCATGAACCAGGTCGGATCGATCGGTCAGCGCAAGCTGCGCAGCGCGAAGGTGCTGATCATCGGTGCGGGCGGCCTCGGATCTCCCGTTGCGATCTACCTCGCACTCGCGGGCGTGGGCACGATTGGCATCGTGGAGTTCGACACAGTCGACCTCTCCAACCTGCAGCGTCAGCTGCTGCACCAGACCGAGGACATTGGCAAGTCGAAGCTGCTGTCGGCGAAGGAGTCGCTGCACTCCTACAACCCGAACGTGCAGGTGATCGGGCACGAGTTCCCGCTGACCTCCGACAACGCGATGGAAGTGATCCAGCAGTACGACATCATCGTGAACGGCGCGGACAACTTCGCGACGCGCTACCTGGTGAACGACGCGGCGTACCTGCTGGGCAAGACGCTGGTAGACGGCTCGATCCTGCTGTTCGACGGTCAGGCGACCGTGTTCAAGCCGGGCATGGGCTGCTACCGCTGCCTCTACCCGACGCCGCCCCCTCCGGGTCTGGTGCCGTCGTGCGCGGAGGCGGGCGTCCTCGGTGCGATCACTGGCCTCGTCGGCTCGATCCAGGCGACCGAGGTCTTCAAGCAAGTCCTGGGCATCGGCGAGCCGCTGGTGAACCGGCTGCTGCTGGTGGACGCGCTGACGATGGAGTTCCGCACGATGAAGCTGCGGCGCGACCCCTCGTGCCCGCTGTGCGGTGACCACCCGACGGTGACTGAGCTGATCGACTACGACCAGTTCTGCGGTTCGCCGCCGCTGGTCATGGAAGGCGCCGCGGCAGGGCACGGCGGCCACTAAGAGGTTTCAACGCCTCGTCGCGTGGGACTGCGCGGCGAGGTGATTCCCAACCGGACCACCGGGGGAATCTGGGGAAGGATCGAACGTTGCCCGTACAGGTACACGTCACCTCGGTGATTCGGAACGCAGTTGGTGGGAACCGTGAGGTCTCCGCTGATGGCGAGTCCGTGCGCGCGGTGCTCGAGAACATCGAGGTTCAGTACCCGGGGTTCCGCGCGACGGTGATGGACGAGGCCGGTGAGCTACACCGCTTCGTGAACATCTACCTGAACGACGAGGACATCCGGTACCTGGGCGGCGCTGAGACGGCGCTCAAGGACGGCGATCAGGTCTCGATCCTGCCGGCGCTCGCGGGCGGCTAGTCGTTTCGCACTGCTTAGCAGCGTTCATTAGTTAGGCGAGGCACGTCGATGCTGTTCCACAGCATGCTCGACATGGTCGGTAACACTCCGCTGGTCGAGATCGCGGCGTTCTCGCCGAAGCCGTCTGTGCACATCTACGCGAAGCTCGAAGGGCAGAACCCGACGGGTTCGGTCAAAGACCGGATCGCGAAGTTCATGATCGACGGCGCCGAGCGCGATGGTCGGCTCAAGCCCGGTCAGACCATCCTCGAACCGACGTCCGGGAACACCGGGATCGCACTCGCGATGATCGGCTCGGTGCGCGGCTACCCGGTGAAGGTCGTGATGCCGGACGCGGTGAGCTCGGAACGTGTCGAGCTGCTCCGTGCATTCGGGGCCGAGGTGATCTTCTCGCCAGGCCCGCTCGGTACGAACGGGTCGGTGGCGATGGCGCGCGAAGTCGCGGCCGAGCACCCGGACTGGTTCATGCCGTTCCAGTACGAGAACCCGCAGAATCCCAACGCGCACTACGAAACGACGGCGCCCGAGATCATTCGCGATCTGCCTGAGGTGACGCACTTCGTAGCGGGCCTTGGGACTGGCGGGACGCTGACCGGCGTTGGTCGGCGACTCAAGGAATACAACCCGGAGATCAAGATCGTGGCGGCGGCGCCGCATCCGGGTGACCTGGTGCAGGGTCTGCGCTCGCTTGAAGAGGGATACATTCCGCCGGTGCTGGACGAGTCGATGCTCGACGCACGGATCGTGGTGGACTCGCGTACCTCGTTCCGCACGACGCAGGAGCTGACGACGAAGGCCGGGATCTTCGCGGGGATCTCGGGCGGTGCGGCGGTGCGCGCGGCACAGCGCGTCGCGGAGCGGATCGACGAAGGCAACATCGTCTGTCTGTTGGCCGACGGCGGGTGGAAGTACCTGTCGAGCGGCCTGTGGACTTCGGACTACGACGACATCGAAGAGCAGGTGAACACCAAGTTCTGGTGGTAAACCGCTCGTCTTAACACTCACAGGGTCACATGACGCGCGCACCGCGTGTCTGTATGGAGGATTCGATCATGGTCGACAAGCTGGTTACGGCTGACTGGGTTCAGGAACACCTGAACGACTCGAACGTGCGACTGATCGAGGTCGACGTCGACACCGAGGCGTACAAGGAGAGCCACGCGCCGGGCGCGGTGGCGTGGAACTGGACGACTGAGCTCCAGGACCAGAACAACCGCGACATCATCTCGCGCGTTGGTCTGGACAAGCTGATGAGCGACGCGGGTGTCTCGAACGACTCGCACGTCGTGGTGTACGGCGACAACAACAACTGGTTCGCGGCGTACGCGCTGTGGCTGCTCGAGCTCTACGGGCACGAGAACGTCTCGCTGATGGACGGCGGCCGGGTGAAATGGCTGGCCGATGGCCGACCGACGACCTCGGACGTGCCGTCGGTGACGGCGACCTCGTACCGCGCGAAGGACGCCAACCCGGCACTGCGCGCCCAGCGCGAGGAAGTGCTCAAGGCCGCGACGGCTGCCGGCAGCGGCGACTTCCAGCTCGTCGATGTGCGCTCTCCTGCCGAGTTCAAGGGCGAGATCATTGCCCCTCCCGGCATGACCGAGACGGCGCAGCGCGCGGGTCACATCCCCGGCGCGAAGAACATCCCGTGGGCGCGTGCCGTGAACGAGGACGGCACGTTCAAGTCCGTGGATGACCTGCGTGCGCTGTACGGCGAGGCCGGCGTTGCCGATGGCGAGCCGACGATCGCGTACTGCCGCATCGGCGAGCGCAGCTCGCACACGTGGTTCGTGCTGAAGCACATCCTTGGCTACGAGAACGTGAAGAACTACGACGGATCGTGGACTGAGTACGGCTCGCTGATCGGCGTGCCGGTCGAGAAGTAGCCGAGGCGACTGACTACCTCGATGGCCACGGACGCTGATCTGCAGATCGTGACCGCACTGGAACGGCGGGTGCTCGCACGAGCACTCGCCGCTTCGGATTTTGGCGGGCTGCACCTGCGCTTCTCGATCGATGTGGTGGCGAAGTACCGCGCGCATGCGGCGGGAAAGCTGATTCGCACTCGATCTGTGGGGCGGATCTCGATGCCGCAGTGGACGCTGGACATGGGGATCGCGAACGACGACTCCGAGGTGGAGGTCGTCGCGAAGGATCTGCTCGAACGTGTGCCGGCGGAGGAGCATGCTCACTGGGTCGAGCACCTGGTGGTGCAGCCGGCGAGCTCGCGGTTCCTGCAAATGATGATCATGCCGGGCGCGTGCATCGATGACGGCGAGCCAGAGGCGTGGACGTAGTCAGACGTTAGTTCCGGCCTCGCCGGTATCGAGGAGACTCCATGCCCCGCATCCCTCGTGCGCTCGTTGACGAGATGTTGGCGCACGCGCGCGAAGACATGCCGAACGAGGCGTGTGGTGTGGTGCATGCGAAGGACGGCGAGGCGATCGCGGTGATTCGCGTGCCGAACGTCTCTGGCGACGATGGCAAGGGCTCGCCCTACCGCTATCTGATGGACCCCAAGACGCAGTACGAGCTGGAAGTGCGGCGGGACGACTCGGGCGAGTCGTTGTTCGCGATCTACCACTCGCACGTTGCCTCGGAGGCTCGTCCCTCGCCGACCGACGAGCGACAGGCGTTCTTCCCGCCCGGCGAGTTCGACCGGATGCCGGCGTATCCCGGCACGCTGTACATCCTCGTGTCGCTGCGTGATGCGGCGCCGCTCGATATCCGCGCGTGGCGCGTCGAGCAGCGGCTGCCTGGTGCCGAGCGACCCGTGGTCACCGAAGAGCCGATCGAGATCGTCTGAGTCTTAGACTCGCTCGCGTGAACACCTCGATCCCAGCAATGCGCATTGGTGGCCGCACGTTCGCGTGGGGTACTCGCACGTTTGTCATGGGGATCGTGAACGCGACGCCGGACTCGTTTTCGGGTGATGGCGTGCTCGATGCCACGCGAGCAGCCGAGCAGGCGCGCGCAATGGTGGCGGCTGGTGCGGACCTGATCGATGTCGGTGCGGAGTCCACGAAGCCCGGTCACATCTCGGTGGATGCGGATGGGGAGTGGGCGCGTCTTGCGCCGGTGTTGCGGGCGTTGCGTGCTGCGGTCTCCGTGCCGATCACTGTGGACACCTCGAAGGCGGCCGTTGCGGAGCGCGCGTTCGAGGCGGGTGCCGATGCGCTGAATGATGTGAACGGATTGCGCTCGGACACGGCGATGGCGGGTCTGCTCGCGCGGAGCAGGCTGCCGGCGGTGCTGATGCACAACCAGCGTGAGCGGGCGTTTTCGGGTGATGTGATCGCGGACATTCGCGCGGGGCTCGAGGCGAGCATCGCGATCGCGCGCGCGGCCGGTGTCGATCTCGAGCGACTGGCACTGGATCCGGGGTTCGGGTTCGGGTGGCAGCCTGCGCAGAACCTCGAGATGTTGCGACGGCTGGGCGAGCTGCGTGCACTGGGGCGACCGCTACTCGTCGGCACGTCGCGCAAATCCACGATTGGCGTTGTGCTGCGTTCGAGTGCAGGGGGCGATCGCCCTGAGGGTGAGCGCCTGTGGGGCACCGCGGCGAGTGTGACGCTGGCGATCGAGGCAGGCGCGGACATCGTGCGCGTGCATGACGTCGCGACGATGACCGATGTCGTGCGCATCTCGGACGCGGTGGTGCGTTCCTGGCCGGCGAGCGAGCGGCGTGTGTGGCTCGCGCTGGGTGGGAACCTCGGCGATCGCGTCGGGAATCTGCGTGCCGCGCTCGATGCGCTGGTGCGCGCGGGTGTGGCGATCGAGCTCGTGTCACGCGTGTATGAGACGCCGCCATGGGGTGTCACCGAGCAGCCGCGCTTTGTGAACATCGCAGTCGCCGGGCGCAGCTCTTTGTCAGCGCGCGAGCTGCTGGTGCTCGCGAAGCGGATCGAGGCTGAAGCGGGGCGCAACTTCGGTGCGGTGCGGAACAGCGCGCGACCGATCGACGTGGACATCATCGCGATCGAGGGTGAGACGATCGATGAAGCAGATTTGATCGTGCCGCACGCGGCGATGCCCGAGCGTGCGTTCGTGCTCGTGCCACTCGCGGATGTGGCGCCGCACTGGCGTCATCCAGCGCTGCGGCGCACGACCTCGGAACTGCTAACCGATGTGGATGCGAGTGGGATCGATGTGATCGAGGACTTTGGCTGGTGGCAGCCCGCTCCGAGTTAGGGTCGCAGGGCTAGCTCGTTACGCGTGCGGGTCGAGCAGCAGCATCGGAATGTGGCGCTGCGTCTTCTTCTGGTAGTCGTCGAAGCCCTTGTAGTCAGCGACGGCGAGCGGCCAGAGGCGCGCGCGTTCCTCCTCGGTGGCCTGGCGCACGCCGACGGCCATCTGGCGGTCGCGCACCTGGATCTCGGCGGAGCCTGCGGCGGTGGCGTTGTGGAACCACGCGGGGTGGGTCGCTGCACCACCGTTCGAGGCGATCACGGCATAGCGGTCCTGCTCCGGGTCACGCACATACATCACTGGCGTGTCGCGTCGCTGCCCGCTGCGACGACCGACCGTGGTGAGGATGAGCACGTTGCCGCCCATGAAGCGGGCGCCGATCTTGCCGCCGGTGGCGCGGTAGAGGGCGACGTGGATGGCGAGGAAGAGCCGAACGATGAATCCCATGGCTCGATGATGCGTCGCGGGAGCAGGGCTGACTAGCCGGGTGTCTGGCTAGCCGGGGTTTGGCTATGCCTCGTCGTCCCAGGTCTTTACGACGGACATCGTCCAGCCGACCCAGAAAGCGACCGCTGAGAACGCTGCGACCATGACGAAGATCGGCAGCGCGAGCGCGGTGTATGAGCGCTTCATGGTGCCGATGACGAAGAGCAGCAGTTGGACGACAGCGAATGCCATCAGGCCCTGGCCGAGCTGCCGTGAGCGCTCCGGATCCACTTAGTGACCGCTCGGGGCGTCGGCTGCGGCAGCCATCGAGGCGCGCATGTCCGGCGGGAGCAGGTTCGGGATGCCGTCGTCGATCGGGTAGTGCTCGTTGCAGGCGGGGCAGAAGAGATCGCCCGTGAGCACCTCGTCGCCTTCGACGGCGGCGATGGTGAGGGTGAGATCGCCCTTGCAGAGCGGGCAGACGAGGATCTCCATCAGGTCCTGGCGCATACAAGCCTCCGTCGAGCGATGATAGAGATGCGCCCTTGTGCGGCGCAAACTCGGCCGTTGCGCCACGATTCCGTACGTCTTGAGGTTCCGTGGCGAGCGAAGAAATCTTCCTGCAGCGTGCAATTGCGGTGGTCGAAGCCGATCGGATCTCGATCTACCCGGCGCGGGTGCAGGTGATCGGGGCGCTGATCGAGATCGGTCTGGCCGGGCTCGCGGTACTCGGGATCGTGCTCGGGTTCGACTCGTTGCCGGTGTGGGTGCTGATGCCGCTGCTGCTGGTCGCGCTGCTGCTCGGGCCGATTGGCGTGCTGGGGCTGATCTTCGGGGTGATTGGCACTGCGTTTGTGATGGACCGCCAGGCGCGGACGGCGCGCTGGCAGCAGGGCTTCCTTGGGATGGGGATCGGAACCACGGACGGCACTGGCTTTGCTCGGATCGCGGGCGTGGAGGTCACCTCGGACGGTGACGATGCGCTGCGGAGCGGCGAGCACCAGGACGTGATCACGTGGGACGTCGAGATTGTGAAGGATGACGGGGTGAGGATGCCGGTAGGCACCGTGATCACCTCGAGGCCGATGGCGATGGACGGGGCGACGCGTGCGAACCGGCTGGCCGAGGTGCTGGGCGAGATGGCCGGGGTCGAGGTGACGCTTGCCATGGTGCCGGACGATGACGACAGCTATTACGAAGACGATGAGCTCGAGGACGAGCCGGCCTCGGAGGGAGCGCGCGATGACCGCTGACGATGGCGAGCTGGCACAGCAGCTGATTGCGGAGGCGAAGACGATCGCGGTGGTCGGGGCCAACGCCGACCCCACGCGTGCCTCGAACGAGATTGCGCAGTACCTGATCGAGGCCGGGTACGAGGTGTACCTCGTGAATCCGGCGGAGGTGGACCACGAGATCCTCGGGCGGAAGGTCTACGCCCGGCTTCAGGACGTGCCGGCCGAGATCGACATCGTGGACGTGTTCCGGCGGCCGCAGTTCATCTCAGAGGTCGTGGCTGAGGCGATCGAGGCCGGCGCCAAGGTGGTCTGGACGCAGCTCGCAATCGTGAACGAGGAGGCCGCTGAGACGGCTCGGACGGCGGGGCTGGACGTGGTGATGGACCGCTGCACCAAGATCGAGCATGCGCGGATGCTGCGCGGCGGGGTGTAGTCGACTTCTTGACCACCGGCGGATACGTCACTGGTTCGGTCACCTCGCGCGATGGGACTCGGATTGCGTTTCGGAAGTTGGGCCACGGGTCGTCGCTCGTGCTGCTGCACGGTGGTGGGCAAGCTGCGCAGAACCTCATGCGGCTCGCGGAAGCCCTTTCGAGCCAGTTCACGGTCTACATCGCCGAACGCCGCGGGCGGGGTGCCAGTGGCCCTCCGGGTGAGGGCTATGGCCTGCAGGCGGAGTGCGATGACGTCGAGGCGCTACTCCTCGAATCTGGTGCGCGGTACCTGTTTGGACTGAGCGCCGGTGCGCTCGTCGCGCTCTTCGCGGCGCGTCGTCTCGGGTCACTCGACAAGGTCGCGCTCTACGAGCCGCCTCTTTCCATCGGGCATTCGACGCCGCTCGGATGGCTCGATCGCTATGACTGCGAGGTGGCGGCAGGCAAGTTAGGTTCGGCGATGCTCACGGCGATCCGCGGCACGGAGACTGCGCCATTGCTGCTGCGAGTCCTACCTCGAGCGCTGCTGGCGCCTGTACTGGATCGCGGGTCTCGGATCATCGAGCCAGGCACGGCGCCAACGCTGATTCGCAGGATTCGGCGTGTCGTGTTTTGGCCGCTGCGAAGGTTGGCCGCCGGGCAAACGTCGCGCCCAGCCGAGCATTCGGGAGACGTGCCGCTGCGGGAGCTCGTTCCGACGATGCACTACGAGGCGCAGTTGGTGAGTGAAAGCGACGGGGACGCAGAGCGGTTCAGGGACGTGACGGCCGACGTGCTGCTGTTGGGAGGTAGCGAGAGCGCGCGTTATCTCCGGGAGACGCTCAACGTGCTTGGGGCGGTACTTCCTCGAGTGAGGCGCGTTGAATTCGCGGGGGAGGGGCATCTCGCACCTGATAACAGTGGCTCGCCCGAACGGGTTGCGACTGAACTGCGACAATTTTTCGGCGCGGTTCAGCAGTGATGGACTATCACAGCGATTTCTTGGCTCGAAATCTCGCGTACGCGTGAACGCGGGTGGTACACTGCCTGTCTGACCGGCTGGCACATTCGGGGGTGGCCACTGGTGATCCCGAGCCTTGCGGAAAAATGCGGTGTGTTCGGCGTCTTCGCGCCAGGTGAAGACGTAGCTCGGCTTACCTTCTTCGGACTTCACGCACTCCAGCACCGCGGCCAGGAATCGGCCGGCATCGCCACCACTGATGGCGACGAGATCTCGATGTACGGGGACATGGGCCTCGTCTCTCAGATCTTCACTGAGGACGCGCTGGAGGGCCTGCACGGCATCGCCGCGATCGGCCACACTCGCTACTCGACCACCGGGTCGAGCATCGCCTGCAACACTCAACCCCTCGTGGTGCGCGCACCCGAGGGGTTTGCTTTTCACCCAGACGACGCCGACCGCCAACTGGCGCTCGCGCACAACGGGAACGTCGTCAACGCCGACCTGCTGCGCGTGGACCTCGAGAGCCGCGGGGCGGTGTTCGAGACCACGACCGACTCTGAGGTGATCGCGTACCTGATCGCGACGGCGCCCGGGACGACCTGGGAAGAGCGCTTCGCGACGATGATGCAGCGCGCCAACGGCGCCTACTCGCTGACCGTGCTGACCAAGGACGCGCTGTTCGGCGTGCGTGACCCCAATGGGATCCGCCCGCTGGTGCTGGGCCACCTCGAGAACGGCAAGGAGACTGGCTGGGTGCTCGCGTCTGAGACGTGCGCCCTGGACCAGCTCGGTGCGACGTTCGTGCGCGAGATCGAGCCGGGCGAGCTAGTGCGGATCGACGAGAACGGCATCACCTCGACCACTCCGGTCGAGCCGATGCGGCGGGCGCTGTGCCTGCTGGAGTACATCTACTTCGCGCGACCAGACTCGCGGATGCGCGGGGAGCTGCTCTACGAGTCGCGGATGCGCATGGGCGCCCAGCTGTCGCAGGAGCACCCGGTTGAGGCCGACATTGTGATTGGCATCCCGGACTCGGCGACGGCGGCGGCGATTGGCTACGCCCGCGAGGCGGGGATTCCGTACGTCGAAGCGCTGGTGAAGAACCGCTATGTGGGCCGCACGTTCATCCAGCCCGACCAGCGCCTGCGCGATCGGGGCGTCCAGATGAAGTACAACCCGATGCCGGAGATGCTCCGGGGCAAGAGCGTGGTGGTCGTGGACGACACGATCGTGCGTGGGACGACCACGCCTCGGGTGGTCTCGATGCTGCGCAAGGCGGGGGCGCGCGAGGTGCATATGCGCATCACGTCGCCGCCGATCCAGCACCCGTGCTTCTACGGCGTGGACATGGCGACTCGGGCTGAGCTGATTGCCGCCCACGAGTCGGTTGAGGAGATCCGTCAGCACATCGGAGCCGACTCGCTCGGCTACCTTTCGCTGGCGGGTACGGCGGCCGCGACCAATCAGTCTGAGAACCAGCTGTGCACGGCGTGCTTCTCCGGGGATTACCCCCGCGAGGTGCCGCTGCAGCTCGACAAGTTCGCACTGGAGGCGGTTCGCTCGTAACTCGAGCTGGCCGCTTCCGCTCGTCCCATTCGGCGGATACGCTGCTCCGGCAGCGCTCCGGCCCTTCCCAGCCGTTGAACGCTACGAGGTTGTCATAGCGTGACCGCGTCTTCTGATCGCCCCCTGAGCTATGCCGCCGCCGGCGTCGATATCGAGGCCGCTGACGCGACCGTCGCGCGCTACCGCGCGATCGCCGCACGCACGATGCGCCCCGAAGTGATGAGCGGCGTTGGGCCGTTCGCCGGCCTGTGGCGCCTCGGGCCTGGGTATCACGACCCGGTGATCGTGAGCAGCGCCGACGGCGTGGGCACGAAGCTGAAGATCGCGATCGCGGCCGGCATCTACGACACCGTCGGCCAGGACCTCGTGAATCACTGCGTGAATGACATCTTCACGGCAGGCGCGAAGCCGCTGTTCTTCCTCGACTACCTCGCGACGGCGGACCTGCCGCAGGAGCTGCGCGCTGAGATCGTGGCGGGTGTGGGCAAGGCGTGCGAGGCGCACGGAATCACGCTGATCGGCGGTGAGACCGCCGACATGCCGGACGTGTACGGCAGCGGAGACTTCGACATCGCTGGCTTCATCGTTGGTGTGGTTGAGCACGACGAAGTGATCGACGGCACGAAGATCGCGCCGGGTGATGCGCTGATCGCGCTGCCCTCGAATGGCCTGCACACCAACGCGTACTCACTCGTGCGATCGGCGTTTGGCATTGCCAAGGGCGGCGACGACGGGCACGACCGCGAGGTGCTGAACAAGCACTACGAAGAACTGAACTCGACGTTGGGCGAGGCGCTGCTGGCAGTGCATCGCTCGTACTTCACGTTGCTGGAGCCGCAGCGCTCGCGTCTGCATGGCGTCGCGCACATCACTGGTGGCGGGATCGTTGGGAACTTGCCTCGCATCTTCCGTGACGACATCGGCGCTGAGCTCGATGCGTCGTCGTGGACGGTGCCGCCGCTGTTCCGGTTGATCCAGCGCGCCGGCAACGTCGAGGACGCCGAGATGTTCAAGGCCTGCAACATGGGCGTCGGTGTGATCGTCGCGGTTGCGGAAGCCGACGCTGCGAGCGTGCTCGCGGATCTGCCCGAGGCGTGGCGCATCGGCACGGTGGTGGCTCGTGGCGCGGGCGATCCGGCCGTGCGCGGCCTGCCTGCTTAACTCAGCTCAGTAACAAGAGGCGTACAGAACAGCGCTTGGATTTGGGGGCGAGATGCGAGCGATCCTCAGCGTCTACGACAAGACCGGCATTGCAGACTTCGCGCGTGAGCTGAGCGCCCTCGGATGGCAGCTCTTCTCGACGGGCAATACGCAGAAGGCGATCGCCGACGCGGGTGTGCCGGTGACGAGCGTTGCTGATCTCACGGGCAGCCCGGAAATGCTCGGTGGCCGCGTGAAGACGCTGCACCCGAAGGTGCACGGTGGCATCCTCGCGCGTCGCGATCGCGACGACGACAAGGCAGACATGGCTGCGAATGGCATCGAGGGCGTCGACATGGTCGTCGGCAACCTCTACCCGTTCGTGCAGACGGTGACGCGTACGAACACGCCGACGCTTGCTGAGGCGCTCGAAGAAATCGACATCGGTGGCCCCGCGATGATCCGTGCGGCTGCGAAGAATCACCCGTGGGTGATCCCGGTGATCGACCCGACGGACTACCCCGCGATCATCGAGGCGCTGCGTGGTGGCGACCTGGACGCGGCGTTCCGGAAGCGACTCGCGGCGAAGGCGTTCCAGCACGTCGCGCACTACGACACGGCGATCGCCGAGTACCTGCGCGGTGAAGAAGACGTGTTCCCCGAGCAGCTGACAGTTGGTCTCACTCGCATCGGCGAGACGATGCGTTACGGCGAGAACCCGCATCAGCGCGGCGCGATGTATCGGCTCGACTCGGTGCGGATTCCCGTGGAGGGGGTCGGCGGGTACGAGCAGCTGCACGGCAAGGGGATGTCGTACACGAACTTCCTCGACGCTGACGCGGCGTACAACCTCGTTGCGGAGTCGCCGCGTCCGGCGGTGGCGATCATCAAGCACACCAACCCTTGCTGCTTCGCCGTCGCCGAGGACGGCGAGTCGCTGGCGGCGGTGTACGAGCGCGCGCTGACACAGGGCGACGCGATCTCGGCATACGGCGGGATCGTGGCGATCAACCGGCCGCTCGACATGGAGCTGGCGACGGCGCTGCGCGATGTGCTGAGCCCGGTCGCGGGTGTGCGCATGTTCTTCGAGATTGTGATCGTGCCGGGCTTCGAGCCGGGCGCGCTGGAGCACCTGCAGAAGAAGTCGGCGGACCTGCGCATCCTGCGGGCGCCGTTGGGTGACTTCGGTCGTACGCGGCAGGAGCTGCGCTCCGTGCGCGGGGGCGTACTGGTGCAGGACGCTGACACGTCGCACGAGGCGGCGTTCGCGGTGACGAGCTCGCGCGAGCCGTCCGCCCAGGAGGTCAGCGACCTCGAGGTGGCGTGGATGGTTTGCCGGCACGTGAAGTCGAACGCGATCGTCTTCGTGAAGGACGGCGTGATGGTCGGCATGGGATCGGGGCAGCCGAACCGTGTCGAGAGCGCACGACTAGCCGTGGCCGGTGCGGGCGAGCTCGCCAAGGGGGCTGTGATGGCCTCGGACGCGTTCTTCCCGTTCCCAGACTCGATCGAGGTGGCTGCGGCGGCCGGGGTGACGGCAGCGGTGCACCCAGGTGGCTCGATCCGCGACGAGGAGTCGATCGCAACGGCGAACACCCACAACATGGCGCTGGTTACGTCCGGCGCGCGGCACTTCCGCCATTAGGCCGCCCCGAGATACTGCGTCCCAAGAGAACTGGGACGTCGCGCGGGGGCGCTGGTCGTCCTCGAACCGTTAGGATGCGGCCATGGCCTCAGTCGACATCGTCATTCCCGTCTACAACGAAGAGCACGTGCTGGCGGACAGCATCGCGCGCGTGCTCGCCTTCCTCTCGGTGCACCCGGAGCACCAGTGGCGAATCGTGGTGGCAAACAACGCCTCCACGGACCGCACGCTGGACGTGGCGCGACGGCTTGAGGCCGAGCACCCGGGCCAGGTAGCAGCGCTGCACATCCCCGTGAAGGGTCGTGGCATCGCGCTGCGGGTGGCCTGGCTGACCTCGCCGGCCGATGTGTGCGCGTACATGGACGTGGACCTCTCGACGGACCTGGCGCACTTGCCGGCCCTGATCGACCCGCTGGCCAATAACGAGGCGGATGTGTCCTACGGGACGCGCCTGCACCGGCTTTCTCAGACGCACCGCGGGTTCAAGCGCGAGTTCATCTCGCGGACCTATGTGACGATTCTGAACGTGCTGGGCGGACTGCACGTCTCGGACGCGCAGTGCGGGTTCAAGGCGATCCGACGCGACGCCGCGCACGCCCTCGTGCCGCTCGTGAAGGACACGCGCTGGTTCTTTGACTCGGAGCTGCTGCTGATTGCGCAGCAGAACGGGTACCGCCTGCGTGAGGTGCCGGTACGTTGGGAAGAGGACACGGACACCCGTGTACACATTATCTCGACGGCGACGGAAGACCTGCGTGGTCTCTGGCGCTTGCGTGTGGGTGGTATCCCCAAAGTGCAGCGCGAGGCGACGTCAGGCCCTCGCTGATTGCCTTGACCTTACTTTGGGGTCTGACTAGTATCCCGAAGGTTTGTGAAATCGAGCACGGTTTTCCACCGCGCCGGAGGTAAAGCTCCATGATTCTTGGCGAAGTTGGCGAAACCCTCGAGTTGGTTGGCGTTGTCGTCACCATTTTCTCGGCGCTCGCGATCATGGTTGTGCTGGGTAAGTACTGGGAAGCCTAGGTCTGATTTGGGCCCACATAGGCAGCTTGAGGGGATGACCGATGGCGACTGAGCGCCCCGAGTCGCGCAGCATGGGTGACCGGCTGTACGACGCCCTCTTCCACAACTACGTGTGGCGCTCAATCTTCCGGAGCGGCTACCCGAACACACCTCGAAACCAGATGCTCGTGGTTGCCACGAACGTCTTCCTGCACCTGCACCCGACGCGCATTCACCGCACCCACGTGAAGATCACCCACACCTACTGCCTGGGCGGTCTCTCGTTCTTCCTGTTCCTGGGTCTGACCATTACCGGCGTGCTGCTGATGTTCTATTACGTGCCGTCCGTTGAACGGGCGTACGAGGACATCCTCCACCTGGAGCAGGACGTCCGATTCGGCTTCCTGATGCGCAACCTGCACCGATGGATGGCGCACGGCATGGTGATCATGGTGCTGATGCACATGATGCGCGTGTTCTACACGGGCGCGTACAAGCCGCCCAGGGAGTTCAACTGGGTCGTCGGCGTTGTGCTGCTCGTCCTGACGTTGCTGCTCTCGTTCACCGGCTACCTGTTGCCGTGGGACCAGCTCGCGTTCTGGGCCATCACCGTCGGTACCAACATGGTTGGCTCCGCGCCGGTGCTCGGCCCGCCGAACAAGTTCGCCATGATCGGCGGCTTCGAGGTCGGCCCGAACGCTCTCATCCGCTTCTACACGCTGCACGTGATCGGCCTGCCGCTACTGGCAGCGACCTTCATGGCCGTGCACTTCTGGCGCATCCGCCGTGACGGCGGACTGGCCAGGCCGCTGTAGGCCGGGGGAACTGAACGATGGTTGCTGCTGCTCAGGAAACTGCTGAGTCCGCTGCCGTCCGTGCGAAGGCTCGGCGTGCGCGTGACGAGGAATTGCTGGTCTGGCCGGATCTCGTCTTCGTCGAGTTCATCGCGGCGATGGTGTTCCTGCTCGCGCTGACCGCGCTGTCGATCACGATCGACGCGCCGCTGCTCGACCGTGCGAACCCGGCCGTGACGCCGAACCCGTCCAAGGCGCCGTGGTACTTCCTGAATCTGCAGGAGCTGCTGCTGCACATGGACCCGGCACTGGCCGGTGTGATCGTGCCGACGGTGGCCCTGGTCGCGCTGGGCGCGATTCCCTACTACGACCAGTCCAACGAGGGCCAGGGCGAGTGGCTGTCCACGCCGAACGCGTGGCGCCTGATGTGGATCGGCACTGCGGTCGGCTCGATCGGCAGCATCATCCTCATCCTCTTCGACGCCTCGATGCACGTTCGCATCTATGAAGGCCTGACGCACGGCAAGTGGCCGGTGGCGCTGAACTTCATTCGCAACGCGCGCTCGATTCAGAACGACCTGCCGTGGCCGGCGTGGACTCGAGCGATCGACACGAACCCGATTCTGCGGACGGACCTGCTGGGTCTGCCGAAGATGGACCTGTCGATCAACATTCCCGAGCTGTTCGTGGCACAGATCATCCCGATCTCGCTGATGATGGGCCTGCCGATCATCTTCTCGATCGTGCTGTGGAAGATGGGCGAGGCGAAGACGCGGCGCGACCACATGATCGCGCAGTTCGCTGGATTCATCGCTGTGTATGTCGTGCTGACGCTGGTCGGTACCGCGTTCCGCGGCCAGGGCATGGAATTGCTCCCGCCGTGGCTCGTGAAGCCGCCGGTTTCCTAGGGCTGGGTACGGAGATCAATCGATGACCACACCCCGAACGACGCCTCCTGACATGGGTGAATCGCCCGCCGCTGGCGAGTCGATAGAGACGTGGCGCGAAGCCCTGGCTGCGCGCCGCACTGTCGCCGAGACCAACGTCCCCGGTGCGCTGGCGACCCGTCCCGACATGGAGGCGAGCCGACGCTCGTTCATCCGCGGCTCGTTCATGGGCGGCCTCGGCCTGGCGTTGCTGGGCTCTGTCGGCCTGCTCGTGGACTACCTCTACCCGCGCGGTGTGCGCGGCTTCGGTGGCCCGGTGGCGGCCGGCAAGATCACGGACTACAAGAAGGGCGCCGAGCCCAAGCACTTCCTCGATGGCCAGTTCTACGTCACGAACCTCGACCCGGCCGAGAAGCGGGCCGGTGGCAGTGGCGGTGGCGACGGCCTGATCGCGCTGTGGCACAAGTGCCCCCACCTGGGCTGCACGGTGCCGTGGCGCCCGGAATTCGACTACGAGGGTGACAAGGGCTGGTTCCGCTGCCCGTGCCACGGCTCCACGTACACGAAGGCTGGTGTCCGCGTGTTCGGCCCTGCGCCGCGCCCGATGGACACGATGAAGATCGAAGTCGACGCCGCTGGCAACGTCGTGGTGCAGACCGGCGTGCGAACGCTCGGTGGCCCGGACAACCCCCAGCGCGCACAGAAGTTCCCGGGCCTGCCGGCTTAATCGAATGACTCAGCAGGCGGCATCTGGATTGGTAGGGCAATGAACACCAGCAAGCAGGTCAACATCATGATCGGCACGGTGCTGCTCGCCATCCTGGTGTTTGGCGGGTACATCGGCTACGAGAGCACGCGTCAGGCTGAGGCCCGCGTGGAGATCACCGAGCGCATCGCTGAGCGTGGCGCGCGCCTGTTCGTGAACAACTGCCGCAGCTGCCACGGCCTGGAGGGCGAGGGTCACGTCGGCCCGGTGTTGAACCGCCCTGGCTTCCGCATCATCGGCGAGCACGACCCGAGTGGCGCACCCCCGAGCCCGCAGGGCGAGGCGGACGCGGTGACCAACTTCCTGTTCAACACCATCTCCTGCGGCCGCACGAACACCTTCATGCCGCTCTGGGCGCAGCGCTTCGGCGGCTCGCTCTCCGACACGCAGGTGCACCAGCTCGTGACGATGATCTCCGAGGGCCGCTGGGACCTCGTAAAGGAGATCGGCGACGAGCACGACAAGGAAGTCGGCGCGACTCCCGCGACGATCCTGGCCGATGCGAGCACGCTGAGCCTGACTGAGAAGAACTGCGGTCAGTTCACCGCTGACAACGCTGCCGACATCCGTGGCCGCGACCCGTTCAAGGCTGCACCCGCTGGTGGCGCTGCGGCGGCTCCCGCAGCTGGTGGTGCGGCGCCCGCGGCTCCGGCCGCTGGTCCGGCGGCTGAGGGTAAGACCCTCGCGACCGCAAACGGCTGCACGGCATGCCACTCGGTCGGTGGTGCGGCGGGCGTGGGCCCGACGTGGAAGGGTCTCTCGGGGCACGATGTGCCGCTGGCTGACGGCTCGACGGCGAAGGCGGATGACGCCTACCTGAAGGAATCGATCATCAACCCGGGTGCTAAGATCGTGAAGGGCTTCGCGCCTGGCATCATGCCCGCGACCTTCAAGGACAAGCTTTCCGACGCGCAGATCGACGCGATCATCGCGTACATCAAGACGTTGAATTAACTAGCAAGCGGGTCGGCGTTTCGCCGGCGGAGGGGGAAACTGATGGCTGTTGTAACTGGCAAGCGGTACCGCTGCCCCAAGTGCGGCGCTGAGTTCATCGCCACCAAGGGCGGCGATGGCACGCTGAAGCACGACGACGTCGAGCTCGAGCAACTCTAAGGGATAGGGAAGAACTCATGGCTGTTGCACTCGGTAAGCGCTACCAGGAGCCCGGTTCCGGCATTGAGCTGCTTTGCATCAAGGCCGGTGACTGCGCCCTGAACATCGACGGCAAGGGTCTGGAAGAGCTCCAGCCCAAGGTGCTCCCGTCGGCTGACTAGTCTCGTTCCAGGTTCCTGACCATTTGCGAGCCTCATGTGACGCGTATTAGCGCGTACGTGAGGCTCGCCTAGTCTCGCGACCTGTTTCGATGTTCGAATTCTTGCGGGGAGGGGGTGATTTCTCAGCATGAGTGACGTTCAAGTTGGAGAGATGGAGTCGCTCGAGTCGGCTCTCAAGCGCTTCAACAAGCGTGTACAGGCAGATGGCATCCTCGCGGACGCCCGCCGACACGAGTATTACGAGAAGCCCTCGGTACTCCGCAAGAAGAAGGAAGCCGCGCGCATCCGCAAGTTGCGCAAGGCGATCCGCACGCAGGCAGCCCGCCAGCGGTAAATCTCGAACCCCGGCATCGCGTCCGGGGTTCTTGCTATCCAGGCCCGGATCACGCCGAGGTTCGCCCTCGTTTTGCTCGGCTCTGGCATCATCGAATGCGCCGGTGATCGTCCGGTGGAGGAGTCGTCATGCCGTTGGTCCAGCAGATCCAGAACGAATTGCCCGAGGCGATGCGAGGCGGCGATGCGCGGCGGCGCGACATCCTGCGGCTGCTGATCGCGGCATTCGGCAACGAGCGCATAGCGCTGGGGCACGAGCTGAGTGACGACGAGGCAATCGCGACGCTGCAGAAGCAGGCGAAGCAACGGCGCGAGTCGATCGAGCAGTTCGCGGCGGGCAACCGCCAGGACCTTGTCGACCACGAGCAGGAAGAGCTCGACCTGATCCTCTCGTACCTGCCGGTCGACCTGTCCGATGACGAGCTGCAGGCGCTGGTGAGCGCAGCGGTGGCGCAGTCTGGCGCGAGTGGCGCGAAGGACTTCGGCAAGGTGATGGGGCCGCTGATGAAGCAGGTCGCCGGTCGCGCCGATGGCGCACGTGTGCAGACGATGGTGCGGGCAGCGCTCGGCGCATGAGCGCTGGTCGCGAGTCGCTGATCGCGCGCGGGACGCGTGGCACCTCTGGGCGCATCGGGCGCGAGGCTGCGATCACGCTCGGGCTGGTCGTGGCGGTGCTCGTTGCGGGCGTGCTGTTCCCGTGGTTCCCGGGCACGGCCTCACTCGAGGAGGGTGCGCGCGCGCCGTGGACGCTGACGGCACCGCGGGCGATCTCGTACGACTCGATGGCGCGCACGAACGAAGTGCGCAACGAGGCCGCGAACGCTGTCCCGGACGTGCTCGTCCTCGACCCATCGGTGCGTGATCGCGAGATCGCGGAGCTCGACCGCGAGATGGCGGCGCTCCAACAAGTACGGAGTGACTCGTCGTTGTCGCCGAGTGGGCGCGAGACCTCGGTGCGCGCTTTGCCGATGAAACTGACCGCGCCCGCCGCGAGCGCGATCGTGAACGCGAGCGACGAGCGATGGTCGCTGATTGCCTCGGACGCGCGCGCGGCGCTCGGACGTGTGATGTCGGGCACGCTGCGCGACACCGACCTGGCGGCAGCACGCCAACGTGCGACGGGCTTCCTCTCGCCCACACTTGCGGTGACCGAGGTTGGCGCGATCAACGAGCTGCTCGCACCACTCGTCGTGCCGACGCTGGTCGTCGATGCACAGCGCACTTCGGCGTTGCGAAGCGAGGCGCGCAAAGGCCAGCCGCCGGTACACGTCTCGCACGCGCGCGGCGAAGTGCTTGTGACCGAGGGACAGCAGCTCAGTGCTGCCGACCTCGAGCTGCTCGAGCACTCAGGGCTGCTCGCCGTGGGGATCCGCACGACCGATGTGATCGCGGCGGGCGTGCTCGCACTGCTCGTAGCGGCGGCGGTCGGTGGGTACGTGTTTGTGGCGCAGCCGACCTCGCTGCAGAGCGGGTCGCGACAACTGCTGTTCGTTGCACTGATTGTGGTGCCGGCGCTGGTGACGAAGGTGGCGTTCGCGTACGCGCTGCCGGACCTCGATCGACGATTCCTGGTCTACGCACTGCCGCTCGCGGCCGCGCCGATGCTGGCGGCGATCTTGCTCGACACGGGGCTGGCGCTGCTGATCGCGGTGCTGCTGCCGGTGATCGCGGCGTTCATCGCGGCGTACCTGCCGCTGACGCAGGGCGATACCACAGGTGGACTCGAGATCGCGCGTGTGCTGCTCGGGTTTGGGGCAGCCTCGTACGCCGGTGTGCTGACATCGGCTCGCGCGAGTCGGCTGCACCACTACGTGCTCGCGAGCGCGGTGGCGGCGGTGGTCGAGCTCGTCGCGCTAGGTGTGGTGTGGCTGATCGATGCCAACCGCAGCAACTGGGATCCGGCATGGATGGCCGGTGCGGGGCTCGTGAGCGGCGTGCTGACGACGGCGATCGTGCTGGTGCTGTTCATGGTGCTGCGGCGCCGGTTTGGCGTCGTAACCCGCGTCGAGCTGATGGAGCTCACGCAGCTGAGCCAGCCGCTGCTGCGCCGCCTGCAGGACGAAGCGCCGGGCACGTTCCAGCACTCGATCGTCGTGGGCAACCTCGCGGAACGCGCAGCGGAGCGGATCGGCGCGGACCCGCTGCTCGTGCGCATCGGGGCGTATTACCACGACGCCGGCAAGCTCGTGGCACCTCCGTTCTTCGTGGAGAACAGCGGTGAGTCGAATCCGCACGACACACTGGACCCGCTGCAGAGCACGCGCGTGATCCTGCGGCACGTCACCGCGGGCGTGGAGATCGCGCGCGAGGCAGGGCTGCCCGAGGCGGTCGTCGACTTCATCCCGCAGCACCACGGCACGCGACTCGCGGTGTTCTTCTATCGCCGCGCGGCGGCGGACGACGCTGCCGTCGATCCCGAGCTCTTCCGCTACCCCGGCCCACGCCCGCAGAGCCGCGAGGCTGCGCTCGTGATGCTGGCGGACGCGACGGAGGCGGCTGCCCGGGCCAGCCTCGACCATTCGCCGGAGCGGGTGCGCGAGATCGTCGAGGCTGTGATCCGCGAGCGTGTCGAGGAGGGCCAGTTCGACCAGTGCTCGATCTCGCTGCGAGACCTGCGGGTGGTGGCCGACTCGTTCGCGGGGATGCTCAATGCCATCTACCACCCTCGGATCGAGTACCCCGAGCCCACCGCGCGCGAGCTGGCGACGCGGCGCACAGCACGCCTCGACGAGCCACGGGTCGTAGGGGCGCTCGCAGGTGGACCGGCGACGCGTCCGGCGCTGCCAAGCCCGACGGCCGAGATGAACGAGGACACGCCCAACCCGCCCAGCGACGAGGAGTAGGCCGCGCGGCGTGCAGCCGCTACCGGCCGCCTCGATATACTGAGGGCGAATCCCCAGCGCGGAGGGTCTGATGCACGCCTCGGTAGTTGTCTTCCCTGGCACGTGGAGCGATGGCGACTGCATCTATGCACTCGGCACCGTCGGCATCGAGTCCGCGCGCGTGTGGCACCGCGAGTCGCCGACCTTTGCCGCGGACGAGCTGGTCGTGCTGCCGGGCGGCTTCTCGTACGGGGACTACCTGCGCTGTGGCGCGATCGCTCGCTTCTCGCCAGTGATGGATGCGGTGCGCGCGCACGCTGAGGCGGGCGGGCTGGTGATCGGCATCTGCAACGGCTTCCAGATCCTGTGCGAAGCCGACCTGCTACCGGGCGTCCTGATGCGCAATCAGTCGCTGCAGTTCCGCTGCATGCCGACGCACCTGGTGGCGGCCAACCACGACTCACCGTTCACGCAGGGAATCGCGCCGGGTCAGGCGCTGGCGGTGCCAATCTCGCATGGCGAGGGCAACTACTTCGCGGACGACGAGACCCTCGACATGCTCGAGGCGGAAGGGCGCGTCGCGTTCCGCTACGCCGACGCCGACGGCAACGTGACGCTCGAGGCGAACCCGAACGGCTCGCTGCGCAACATCGCTGGCATCCTCAACGAGGGTCGCAATGTGCTGGGGATGATGCCGCACCCGGAGCGCGCCTGTGAGGCGCTGCTTGGTGGGGACGACGGCAACGCGATCTGGCTGTCGGCGCTCGAATCGGTGGGCGTGCCGGCGTAGCTGCGCATACCTTGAACGACTCGTTGCTGTGTTGACCTGATGCGCTGGTCGCGGTGCTAGTGTGCGCCTCGAAAGAGAGGGGCGCACCCACATGTCCGAAATGCAGAGCGCGTACCAGTCGAACTTTCAGTATCCGCTGCGGCTTGAGGTCGACTATCCGACGGAACCTCGGAACCGCCTGACGGCGCTGTTCCGGTGGTTGTTGATCATCCCGATCTTCGCCGTGTTCGTGGCGCTTGGTGCTGGTGGCGGCGGGGGCGGCGGTGGGCGCCTCAATTACACGCAGCCTATCGGTGGTGACTCTCGCACAAGTAGTGGTGCGCCGATGTCGTCGTTCGAGCGTTGGGCGTTGGATGAGTCAGTTCCCGGCGTTCCCAACATTGCCCTTGTGGCGGGTGGGGCCGCTGGTCTTGCCTTGCTGATCGGTCCGGGGATTGCGGTGACGTTCGCGGGGCTCTGGATCGCGCACCTCGGTGGTGCGATCGCGCTGATGGTCTTGTTCCGCGAGAAGTACCCGCGTTGGTGGTTCGAGTTCACGCGCGAGTTGGCGCGATTCGTCGTGCGCATCATCTCGTACGGTGCGCTACTGCGTGACGAGTACCCATCGACCGATGAGCAGCAGGCGATCCATCTCGAGATCGATCCGACGGATGGGGGCGACCTCAATCGCTGGATGATCCTGGTGAAGTGGCTGCTCGTGATCCCGCATGGGCTGATCCTGCTGCTGCTCACGCCGTTCGTCACACTCGCGCTGTATGCGAGTTGGCTGTGCGTCGTGATCATCGGACGCCAACCGCGGTTCCTGTTCGACTTCATCGTCGGGACGATGCGCTGGAGTCTGCGGGTCGGTGCATACGCCGCGATCTACGTGACGGATGACTACCCGCCGTTCTCGTTCGCCTAACCGCACCTCGAACGGCACACACGCAATGACGCGCCCCTGCGGGCGCATCATTGCGTTGTGAGGCCATGAACCCTAGAGCGCATAGCAAGGCATGAGGCCTTGCGAAATCATCGTGACGAGGGCGTTTGGGCGGGTGTTGCAGCCCCAGTCAGCAATACAACGACACCGCCCGTGATCGCGTTTGGTACGTCACGTTCGCTCAGAACATTTCTTCCTCGCAAATCCATAACCGCCTCCAAACACGCGTCACGCATTTCGGCTCGCCTCGTTGTAGGCGATGACTCCGCCGGTGTGGCGGGTCACCTCAGCCTGTCGATCGCCTCGACGACAGGCGGGTGCAAGGAGGTTGGTTATGAGTCATCCATCAATCCTGTTACGGCAGTTAGCGCTTCATGCGCGGGCTGCTGTGCTGTCGTTCGCGGCGGTCCTCGCAGTGGCGATCGGTGTGCCGATGCTCGCACACGCCGATCCGACGGCGCTGACCGTATCGACGACGACGTTGACGGCTGCCGAGGTCAACGCTGCGTACTCGCAGACGCTCGCAGCCACCGGCGGCACAGCTCCGTATACGTGGACGCTCGTCACCGGCACGTTGCCGGTAGGTGTCTCGCTGAACGCGACGACCGGTGCACTGACCGGCACGCCGACTGCCACTGGCATGTCGGCGATCACGGTGCGTGCAACGGATAGCTCCAGCAACACCGCCACTGCGGCGCTGTCGCTGGTAGTGAACTCCGCGGTGAGTGTCTCGATGACGACGCTGCCTGCCTCGCAGGTTGGTGTCGCGTACACGCAGACGCTTGCGGCGACGAACGGCGTTGCGCCGTACAGCTGGTCGGTGACGACCGGCGCGATTCCGGCTGGCCTGTCGCTGAACGCGACGACCGGTGTAATCAGCGGCACGCCGACCACGGTTGGTGCTGGCGCCTTCACGGTCCGCGTGACCGACAGCTACAGCAAGACTGCTGACCAGGCGCTGTCGATCGTCGTGGGCCAGGCCGTGCAGGCGACGACGACGTCGCTGGCTGACGGCATGGTTGGTGTTGCCTACTCGCAGACCCTCGTGGGCTCAGGTGGTGTGACGCCGTACACGTGGTCGATCACCACCGGCACGCTGCCGGCTGGTCTGACCCTCACGGCTGGCACTGGCGTGATCGCTGGTACGCCGACGACCGCTGGCACGTCCTCGTTCGCGGTGCAGGTGACTGACGCGAACGGGCAGCTCGCTGCTGGTGCGCTCTCGATCAACGTCACGAACGTCGCGGCGCTCGTGATCACCTCTGCCTCGTTGCCGACCAGCACGGTTGGTAGCGCGTACGCGCAGACGCTGGCCGCGAGCGGCGGCGTTGCGCCGTACACGTGGTCGGTCGTTGGTGGCGGTCTGCCCGCCGGTCTGACGCTGGGCACCACTGGTGTGCTGAGCGGTACGCCGACGACGGCTGGTACCTCGACGTTCACGGTGAGCGTGGCGGATAGCGCTGCCCACACCGCGAGCGTCTCGCTCTCGCTGCTCGTGAACACGACGACCATCCCGGTCGGCAACCTCGACGCTGACGTCCTGGCGGCGTGTGCTCGTGGCAGCCTGACCGCGTCGATCACGCGTCTGTGCGAGGTCTACAAGGCTGGTCAGCTCCCGCCGTGGGCTGCGGTCGTGTTTGGTCGCATCATCGTGAAGTACACGGATGAGCAGCCGATCACCTTCAACGACAAGGTCACGCTGGCCTGCCAGCAGTCCGGCATCTCCAGCTCGATCGCCTCGCTCTGCGCGGTGTACGTGGCTGGCGACCTGCCGGCGTGGGCCAAGACCAACATCGGTGGCGTCATCCTGGGTGTGACCGGCAATGCGCAGGTCTCCTTCAAGGACGACGACAAGCAGAAGGGCAAGTCGCACTTCGTCGTGGACTGCGACAACGTCCCGCAGGCCAAGTTCAAGGCTGACGTAAAGCCGACCGTGATCGTGATTCCGGCGCCGAAGGTGACCGTCAACGTCACCACGACCGCTACGCACGATGACTCGCGCAACGTCTCCTTCTCGAACAAGGACGACCACCGCGATGACCAGAAGGTCAGCGACAAGTCCAAGGACAACAAGTCGAACAGCAGCTGGGGTACCAAGGTCACCACGACTGTGACGACGATGTTCAAGAAGCACTAAATCCGAGGTCGGCCGGGAGCCTCCCGACCAATCCGGAACGACGCGAAGGGGACCCACCTGGGTCCCCTTCGCTGTACCTCGAGGTAGGGGTGGGGCGCTCCCGCCCGACGATCCGCGCTGGTACCCTAGGCGCGTCCCCCCTCGATGCCCACGGAGTGCCGCCGATGCCGGTCGACGACCAGACGCTTGCCGCGATTGCGCTGTCCCGCGCTGAGTACGACCGCCTGGTGACGATGCTGGAGCGCGAGCCCACTGAGGTGGAGCTCGGGATCACCTCTGCGCTCTGGTCGGAGCACTGCGGGTACAAGCACTCGAGGCCGCTGTTCAAGCACTTCCCGACGACCGGCCCGCGCGTGCTGACCGAGGCGGGCGCCGAGAACGCGGGCGCGATCGACCTGGGCGATGGCTGGTGCGCCGTCTTCAAGATGGAGTCGCACAACCACCCCTCGGCGATCGAGCCGTATGAGGGCGCCGCGACCGGAGTGGGCGGGATTCTGCGTGACATCTTCGCGATGGGGATGCGCCCCGTGGCACTCCTCGACTCGCTGCGGTTCGGGCCGCTCAGCGACGCGCACAATCGCCACCTCTTTGCGGGCGTGGTCGCTGGCATTGGTGGCTACGGCAACTGCATTGGCGTCCCGACCGTGGGTGGCGAGGTACAGCTCGCGCCCGAGTACAGCGGCAACCCGCTGGTGAACGCGATGGCCGTCGGCGTCGGCCGCGTCGAGCACCTGCTCTCCGCAGCGGCCCGTGGCGTTGGCAATCCGCTGGTGCTGGTCGGCGCTGACACCGGGCGTGACGGCATTCACGGCGCGACGTTCGCCTCGGTGGATCTGTCGGCGGATGCCGCGGAGCGCCGTCCGGCCGTGCAGGTGGGCAACCCGTTCCTGGAAAAACTGCTGATGGAGGCCTGCGTCGAGCTGGCCGAGCAGCACGGTGACTGGATTGAAGGCCTGCAGGACCTCGGCGCGGCCGGGCTTACCTCGAGCGCGATCGAGTCCGCGCATCGAGCGGGCACTGGCATCGACCTCGACACCGCGCGCGTACCGCGCCGCGAGCAGGGGATGACGCCGTACGAGGTGATGCTGTCGGAGTCGCAGGAGCGAATGCTCGTGATTCCGAAGGCCGAGCACCTCGAGGATGTGCTGGCACTGTTCCGCAAATGGGAGCTGCACGCTGACGTGATTGGCGTCGTGACTGGCGATGGCCTCGCGACGATCCGCGATGGCGACGAGGTGGTCGCGCGCATCCCGATCGATGTGCTGAGCGACGCACCGCAGTACGAGCTGGAGACGGTGCGACCGGCACGGCTCGATGCGCTGCAGGCGTTCGACTTCACGTCGCTGCCCGACCTCGATGCATCGAACGCGACGGCGACGCTGCTGCAGCTGATGGCCTCGGAGAACCTCGTGAGTCGGCGCTGGATCTTCCAGCAGTACGACCACCAGGTGCAGAACAATACGATCGTGCCGCCGGGTGGCGATGCTGCCGTGATCTGGCTGAAGGGCACGCCGCGCGGGCTGGCCGTGGCGACGGACTGCAACGGCCGCCTGGTTGGCCTCGACCCGCGCGTTGGCGCACAGATCGCGGTCGCCGAGGCCGCGCGCAACGTGGTCGCGGTCGGCGCGGTGCCGACGGCGGTGACGGACTGCCTCAACTTCGGCAACCCGGAGCGCCCCGAGGTCGGCTACGAGCTGACCGAGGCGATCATTGGTCTGTCAGAGGCCTGCCGCGTGCTGGGCACGCCGGTCGTGTCGGGGAACGCCTCGCTCTACAACGAGACGCCGAGCGGCGCGGTGCTGCCAACGCCGGCGATTGGCATGCTTGGCGTGATCGACGACGTTGCGCGCGCACTGACATGCGCGCCGTCCGAGGGCGACACACTAGTGCTGCTTGGCGCGGAGATCGCGCAGGACGCGAGCACGCTCGTGGCTGCCGAGTACGTCTCGGTGATCCATCACACGGTGGCGGGTCTGCCACGCATCGATCTCGACCTCGAATCACGTGTGCAACGGCTCGTGCTCGACGCGCACGCGCAGCAGCTGCTGACCGCGGCCCATGACTGCGCCGATGGTGGGCTCGCGGTTGCGCTGGCGGAGTGCTGCATCGCGGGTCGCGTTGGGCTCGCTGGCTCTGCCGACGTGACGGGCCGCCTCGACGCCGCCTTGTTCGGTGAGGCGCAGTCGCGCTTCATCGTGGCGACCGAGGACGCGGGTTCCGCCGAGGCGCTGCTCGCGCTCGCGGCTGCGGCGAACGTGCCGGCGGTCGTGCTTGGTGTCGCCGAGGGCGATCGTCTACGCCTCGGGCCAGTCGATGCGTCAGTCGCCGAGCTGGCTGATGCGTACGAGGGCGGACTCGGGCGGATTCTCGCCGGGTAGATACTCGGGCGATGCACACGCTTCGTTGGATGGCCTTCCTCGTCGCGTTTGTTGTCGGTGTTGCCGCTTGTGACGCGTCAGCGGTCGTTCCTGTGACCGCTACTGCGTCTCGCGTAACGAGCACGCTCACGACTAGCCCGACGCCGGTCGTTATTGAAACACCGGTCACGTTGCCGGCGGGTCGGACGATCGATCTTCACGTCTCGAGTGAGGCGATCCTCGCCTCTGGTGCGCCGAATGCCTATCGGGCGTCCGGCGAAAACTGCGATGGGCCGCTCTTGCAGTTCACCATTCCCCTCGCACCAGCTCGTGCGGACGACGAAATTCGTCGGTGCACGTTTAGCGAGCGGTTCGAGCAGTCTCGATACAGTTTCCTGCGCGTCCCCGACGGTTCGTACTACCTCCGTGGTGTCGAGCTCCTCGTGTGGGGGAAAGCGTCGCTGCCCATGCCGTACGTCTACAGCGATTGCGCATCGATACGTGCTCATCTGTTCTCTGCGAATGAGGATCCGAAGTCAGCCGCGCACATTCTCACCTGTTACCAGGCGCCGCCGCTACCGAACGAACTCACTGGTCGCCAAGATCGGATCTGGACCGCGCTGCCCGCGAGCGTTCGACAAGAGGGCCTTGGTCGAGCGCTCCGTAATTTCTGCTGGTACGAAGCGTCATTGCTCGGGGCGCCGAGTGACGTGCAGATCGCTCCGTCGCCGTGTGAGCTCCAGTAGCGCGACAGATCACGGCGGGCGGCGACTACGCCTGCTGCGTGGCGGATGACCATACGGGTATTTGGCTTCGATCGGTCAGTGCGACTTGTCGGCACACCAGATCGTCCAGCGGTCACGCTCGACGATCGGTTCGTGCGCGGGCAGGCGCTGGGCGATGAACGCGACGAGCTCGGCCAATTCGCTGTCGGTGAGGTAGTGCAAGATCGAGCGGCCGACGCGACCGAGCAGGTCCTGCGAGAGCTCTTCGATTCCTGCGTACGTCGTTCGCGTCTCCCACACGGTGGTTGTTTGCGTCGGGACGAAGCCTGCGGCGCGCAGTGCGTGCTCGACGCTCGGCGTCGTTGGTCGTCGGCCCAACTCTGTGTCGAGCAGCTTCGGGAAGCACTCGAAGAAGTAGCCGCGGATGTGGTCGGGCGAGCCGGCGATCGTGATGTCTTCGGGCGTTCGGTCCTGGATGACGTAGTGCCCGCCTGGCCGGAGCAGTCGATGTGCTTCTTCGAAGCACGCGGTGTAGTCGGTCAGGTGATGAATCAGCGCACGCTCGAAGACGATGTCGCGGCTTTCGCTCGGGAGGCCGGTCGCGGTGGCGTCGCCCTGTCGGAACGAGATGTTGGGTGGTCCGCCGTTCCGTTCGGTTGCTGCTCGGACCATCTCTTCCGAGAAGTCGACGCCGACTACGGAGGCCGCCCCGATGTCCAACCACGCGGCGCTGTAAATGCCGCCGCCACAGCCGACGTCGGCCACCTGTATATCGACTGGATCAAGGACGGAGCGGATCGCGGCAGCCCAATCAGGGTGCGCTGCTCGGCTGGCGTAGGTGTAGCGGTTCTCAGGCGAATGGAAGTCGATGTTCATCGTGTCCTCCTGAGTCGTGCGCGCGCTGCCACAGTACGCCGGATCACACGGCGGGCTGCGCCTACGCTCGCTGCATGACTGACGAGACCCGCAGCGAAGACGAGGACAACGGCGCCGACTGGGTGCTGTCGTGGACGCCCGCGAGCATCGAGGTGCCTGTGGGGATGAACCAGGGCGCGTCCGGGCTGTGCCGGGTCGCCTCTGGCGAGCTCGTGGTGATCTCGGTGGATGGTGGAGCGAGCTGGGACCTGCCGGGCGGGCGACCTCGAGGTGATGAGTCGCTGCGGCAGACGCTCGATCGTGGGCTCTGGGACGAGGCCGGGGTGCGGGCGTCCGAGGCGACGCTGCTTGGCTATGCGCGCAGTGCATGCCTCGCTGGGCCGCACCAGGGGCTGGTGCTGGTGCGCTCAATCTGGCTGGCTGACGTGACGCTGGAGGCAGACCTCGACGCTTCGAGTCGACTCGTGGTTCCCGCGGCAGAGGCGCTCGCGCTGATTCCGGAGGGGATGCGCGACTTCTATGTCGAGATCTTCGAGTCAGCCGGGCTCGTCTAGCGCGTAGCTCTGTTCAGAACTAATGTTTGACATATTGAGAACGGAAGTTCTACCCTGTTCCAGCAACCCTGGTTGCGGAAGCGAGGCTCCGTTCCGACCGATTGCACGCCGATAACCGTCGCGGGTACCCTGTGCGTCCTGTCTGAGGATTGACTCACAGGAAATCCACGCCGCAATCCCAACCGCTGGGCACGATCTCTCGCCCTTTTGGGATACGTTCGTTGGTAAGTGACCGGTCGGTACTGGGTTCGTCCCGCAATATCAGGGGCGTCCCGGCTCCGACACGCCGAGAGGGTTATCCGTCGTGAAGGTGCTGTTTCTAGAGACCGTTGAAGGTTCGGGTTCCCGCGGCGAGGTGAAAACCGTTGCCAATGGATACGCTCGAAACTTCCTCTTGCCGCGTGGCTTTGCCGCGCCGGCAACGCCCTCGATTCTCAAGCGAGCGGAAACGCTCGTCGCGGAAGAAGAGATCAGGCAGCGGTCACTGGACGAGCGGGCTCAAGGGCTTGTCGGCAAGCTCGAAGGCAATCCGCTCGTATTCGCCGTTCGCGTCGGAGAGCAGGGACGTCTGTACGGTTCTGTCACAAATGCTGACGTCGCCGAGAAGGCTGGGGAGATTCTTGGCGAAGAACTGGACAGGCGTCGCGTACTGCTGCCTGAGGTGATCCGTTCGGTCGGGGTGTACACCGTGCCCCTTCGTCTGTCGCGTTCCGTGACAGGCGAGGCGCAGGTGGTGGTTGTGGACGTCGATGCACCGCAAGGTGTTGAGGCGGCCGTTGCGGAATTGCTGGCTCCGCCAGTCGTTCCGGAGGACCCCGCTGAGGTTGTCGCCTCTACCGCCGACGCGGACACTGACAGCGAGTCGGAGTCGGGCCAATCTGCTGCTGACGAGGACGCGTCCGAGGAGTAATCCTCCGCCACGCACCTCGTGTGTAACGAGGTGGCCGCGAATGTCTCTACAGACCTGGCCACCTCGTAGTTCGCTTCCATGGTGATGACCGGCCGGCCGGCTCCGCTTCGTCCGGAGCCGCGCCCGGTAACGGGACTTCCGCCCCACGACATCTCTGCCGAAGAGGCTGTGATCGCGGCGCTGCTCCTTGATGAGGACGCGTTCGCGCATGTCGTGCCGATCCTCGATCCCGAGGACTTCTTCCGCGAGCAGCATCAGTGGGCGTACGAGGCGTGCGCTGCGCTCACCGAGCGCAACGAGCCGATCACCATTCCCACACTTGCGCACGAGCTCGACCGCGCAGGCCACCTCGACGCGCTCGGCGGGGAGCCGGCGCTTGTCGAGATCGCTGGTCGCCACTTCACAGCACAGGGCGTCGAGGCGCATGCGCGGATCGTCGCGCGCGACTCGATGTATCGACGCCTGATCCAGGCCGCCGGGCAGATGACCGCGCTGGCGTATCAGGGCGGGCCGGACGCGGCGCGTGTGCTGTCGGCGGCAGAAGAGCTGCTGCTGGGCATTCGCTCGGCGGAGGCTGCCGGCGACTTTAAGAAGCTGCGTGACCTCCTCGATCAATTCATGGAGGAGCCCGGCGAGGATCCCGAAGCGGGACTCTCGTTCGTGCGCTCCGGCTTCATGGACCTCGACCAGCAGCTCAACGGCGGCTTCCCGCGCGGCGCACTGTGCGTGCTTGCCGCTCGTACTGGTGTCGGCAAATCGTCGCTGCTGCTGAACTTCGCGCGCAACGCGTCGATTGGGCATCACGGCACGGTCGCCTTCTTCGCGCTCGAGATGTCTGCGGACTCGCTCGCGCGACGCTTGCTGTCGGCGGAAGCTGACGTCGAGGGCGCACGACTCGTGCTTGGTACGCACTCGGACTCCGAGGAAGCACGGATCATGCACGCGATCGGCACGCTCGCCGAGGCGAATATCTACATCGACGACTCGGCGACGCTGTCCGTTGCGGAGATCCGCGCGAAGTGTCGCCGACTGCGCGCAGAGGTCGGTCTTGACCTCGTGATCGTGGACTACCTCCAGCTCTTGCACGGTGGCGCGCGCGCGGACACGCGAGCCAATGAGGTCGCTGCGATCTCGCGTGCGCTGAAGGAGCTCGCGCGTGAGTTCGACGTGCCGGTGATTGCGGCCGCTCAGCTGTCTCGAGCTGTTG
This sequence comes from Chloroflexota bacterium, assembly GCA_003670735.1. Lineage (GTDB taxonomy): Bacteria > Chloroflexota > Dehalococcoidia > UBA2979 > UBA2979 > RH-chloro-G1. The sequence continues at coordinate 47,500 of QWQU01000006.1, forward strand.
AGACGCGTAACCCGCACATCCCGATGCTGTCCGACCTGCGCGAGTCCGGCTCGATCGAGCAGGACGCCGACATCGTGATGTTCATCTACCGCGAAGACATGTATGCGTCGCCGGACGAATGGCAGCAGGACCACCCGGATCTGCCCGGTGGTCAGCACCCGGCGGGTCTCGCGCAGATCATCATCGCGAAGCACCGTAACGGCCCGACGGGTGCGATCACGGTGCGCTTCCGCAACAGCACGGCCTCGTTCCAGGATCTCGTGCTGCGCGAGCCTGAGTACTTCTAGTCGTCATGACCAGCGCACCGTTCGAGGGGTTTGTTGCGGGCGGGGCTGCGGTCACGCTGCCCGCGCAGCTGCTGACCGAGCTGCTGCCGGCGATCGAGGACGACGCAGAATTGCGCGTCACGCTGTACGCCTGCTACGCGATCGGTCGCGCGCGTGGTGCACTGCGAGCAGTGCGTGCCTCGGCGCTGGCGAATGAGGGACCGCTGCTGCGTGCGCTCGAACGTGACGTGCGCGGCGTGCGCGCGGCGTTCGAGGTTGGCCTCAATGCTGCGATCGCGCGCGGGACGCTGCTCGCGTGTGGGCTCGATGATGGGGACACGCTGGTGCTCGTGAACAACGAGGCGGGACGACGCGCGCTGCCGCGTATCGAGTCCGGTGCGCTGGCGGTGCCCGGTGCTGCGGCGCCGATGCGCGCGGCAAACCTCGAACGGCCCGCGCGACCGGCGCAGGTGTACGAGCAGGAGATTGGTGTGCTGTCGCCCTCGGTGGCCGACGCGCTGGCTCGCGCTTCGGAGCGCTGGCCTGAGGAATGGATTGTCGACGCGCTGCGGCTCGCGGCGACGCGCAATGCGCGCTCGTGGCGGTACGCCGAGGCGGTGCTGGAGCGGTGGGAGACGGAAGGGAAAGACGATGGAGCGACTCGGGGGGCTGCTCAAGGCCCAAGTGCACGCGACCACGGCCCCTATGACCGGTTCA